>DASSHD010000092.1:0-3006 GCA_035693085.1 Hanamia sp.
TAGTTGACTTCAAAATCTGCTAAATATTCTTCTGGTATTAATATCTTATAAGACTCTTCTGCCAGATTTGTTTGTCGTGGATGGGGCATGGCTTTTTAAAACCAAAGTTAATCCTAGCACATCAAAATATTAATTAGCCAAGACCTATAAGGTTTTCAAAACCTTATAGGTCTAATTCCCTTAACCGCGGTCTGACCTTCGGTGCCGACCGCTATCAACTTTGAACCTTCAACTATTCCACATTCCAACCACCTACTTTCACCACGGGCTTTTGTCCTTTCAAATCTTTGGTATGAACCCAGGTTGAAACCGTTCTTTCCTCTCCGGGCAACAAAGAAAAATAATTAGCATCCCAAAAAACAGGAACCACTGATTCATTACTGTTGCCTTCCTTCAGATCAAGGTAAACCATGAAAGCAAGATGTGATGTCGGGTTTTTTACTTTTACATTTACAATCGTACTATCGCCTTTAATCATTACCGTCTCGCTTGTTGTTAACTTCACCGCAGGAAGATTTTGTAACATGGTCAAATCAGCAAACTTAGTTTGTGGTGTTATATACCAGGTACTCTTCTTTTCATCGAGGCTATCACCCTGCGTTGATAACACATAAAAATTGTTACTTACACTATTATTTTCATTATCAAATAACCTGAGATCAAGGAACCACGTTTTACTAACATCCATTTCCCTTGGCAATTTAAATATATGGCGTACTTCCTGCGGTTTAAGATTATTCACAGAAATTGTTTTTTGCAATACTTTATTAACACTAAAATCATACACAGTAATTTGGGCAGAAAGTTCATTAGCCTTTTCTAAAGTGTTATTCATTACGTCTATTGCGGTATCACCATAATTATATGAAATGTGCAATGGTTCATTTGCATCTCTTGCACCATAAAAAGCGCCGGTAGGCATCAAATAAAAATCATACAACTGCCACCAAAGCTTTGGCCACGATGCATTATACATCCATTGTATAATTCCTGTTGCCTTAAACCGGTTCGCTTCAAAAGCTTCAAACATAGCCCGCATCCCTTCATAGTTGAGGTATTGCGCTTTGCGTAAATAATCAGTTAAAGTGGTTGCATGTCCTAATCTTTCATTCATTGCATTATTGTATGCAGTAAGATTGTGAAACATTCCTCTTGCAGCATGAAATAGCCACGAGCTTCCAATAGGCCACAGAGAATCTTTGGGAATCATCTTTTCCAAACTTTCGAGTACGGGTACCTGTGGTCCCGGGCCGGTCTCTGTATTAAAACCGAACGCGCCACCATACAATTTATCAATGTACCAGTAATCCGGAGGCACATAATCGTAAGGGCCACGCATCTTCACGCCAGTAGGGCCTGTGATTTCGCTCACCCATTCTTTGGCTGATTGTACATAAGGCCGTGTAGGATCTACTTCTTTTAAAATATCAAGATACTTCTGTTCCAACACAGGCCTGGGCCATTTATCACTTCCGTAAAGCCAAAGAAAAATACTCGGATGGTTTCTTAGCCATACCAATTGATCATGCCACGATTTTGCTGCAATATCAATCTGTTCGGGAGTTACAATGGAACCATATTTATCTTCATAATTTCCTCCAAAAATATGCTTCCACTCCCATTGGCAGTTAAAACCTGCCATTATCAAAATTCCTTTTTCATCACAGAGATCATAAATATGCTGATCGTGTCCCCAGAAACCTTCCATGCGGATTGCATTCAGATTCATGTGAACTGCGTAATCAATTCCTGCACGTTCATAATCCGGTGTGGCATTCAATAGCATTGGGTCCGTCCATCCACCACCTTTTATCAAAATTTTTTTCCCATTCAGCCGGTAAGCCCTGAAACCTTGCTCCGTCCAATTTCCTATAATCGAACGAATTCCGAACTTTATTTTTCTTACATCAGAATTTTGATTATTCGTAACATAATTTATTTCGAGGGAATAAAGATTAGGTTTTCCCAGATCATGAGTCCACCAGAGTTTTGGATGTTCTATTTTCAGTGAAGGATAATCAGTTGAATCCAGGATTACTTCTTTCGTTTCACCGGCTGCCAATTTTACTCCTTTTGAAATATGAATATCATTTTCAATCCTGGCATTTAATGTTCCATTAATTTCTTCATCAGAGAAATTATGCAACTTTATTTTTAGTGTAATAGCTGCATGATCAAGAGTAGCCGTATCCACATCTGTAATAATAAAAGGCTGCTCAATAGCCACAGGGCCAGATGAAAGTAATTCCACATCACGCCAAATTCCCATGTTATTATCTGCAGGCTCCGGATTCCAATCAACAAATCCGATATTCAAATCTCCGCCTTCAGCTTTTGAAACTTTTAACGCAAGCACATTTTCACCTTTTTTTACAAATGGAGTTACGTCAAAAATGAATTGACGAAAGCTACCTTCAATAGTATCTGCTGATGCAATTTTTTTTCCATTCAGCCAGATATCAGCACGATAACTAATTCCATTAAAACGCAAACGATAAACCTGGCCCGGATCTGTTTTATCAATATTAAATGTTTTGCGATACCACCACGGAGCATCAAAAATGCTTGTGGGAATATTTTCAAGATTCCTGTTAAAAAAAATATTTTTAAAAACACCATCATCTACAAGAGAACCTAATGTACTTGATGGAACCTTCGCTGCGTACCAGTTTTGAGGTTTGAAATTTGAGGTAGAAATTGTTTCATCACTTGCGTTTACTTTTTCAGAAGATTGTATTTGCCAATGATCCTGCAATTCCTGTTTTGTGGTTGCCCAACCATTGCTCTGTGAATAAGCTGATGATAAGGAAAATAACGATGCGATGTAAAGAAGTAATTTGTTTGCGAATTTTTTCATTAAAAAAATATTTGATAAATGATTAATCTGGTTTCGTTAATCAGTCGGTATAAATCAGACTGCGGTTAGAAGTCTCCTTTAAATAGAAATATTACTTAATTCTTCGTTTACTATCTGATCACTTTTTTTACCTGAATATTGAACATTGA
>DASSHD010000093.1:0-6833 GCA_035693085.1 Hanamia sp.
CTTTTTGTATAATACAACGAGTTAATTACATAATGCTTATTTTCATTGTCTATTTTTAATTTTATATCATCTAAATAATTTCCCGAAAGATCAATCCGGTTTAAATAGAAGGTATCTGCTTCAGGCGATTTTGTTATTAATGAAAGGTCCTGTATAAAATCTCTTGTACTTGATCTGTTGCCTTTGGTAAAAACAAAATTTCCCATATTATCCAAAAAGAAATCACTGAACAGGTCTTTTCTGTCATCGAAATTGGTTGGTATCCAGGATTCATGCTGAAGTTGCAAACTGTCGTTAAAAAGTAAAGTGGTAAAATTAAATTTTCCATTTTTTTTCTGAATCTTATAGATCATGATCTTTGATTTATCTTCACTATTAATAGTGCTGTAAATTTTATTATCGGTAAAGAAATTAATGTGTGTAGTATCCAATTCTATAGGTTCAGTTAATAATTTCCCATCTGCATTTATTTTTACAGCATCACAATGCACTATATTTCTTTTTTGATATTGATATATGAGATATGCAAAATCGGGGTAAGTAATAAAATCAACATTCAGTGTTTTATCGGGCATAAATTTAAGATCAACACGGTTTAATAAACGCATTGAATTATCGTAGGAACAGATGGCATAATTATTCCTGTTATTTTTATAAATTAAAAAATTATCATGGATTTTCCCGATTATCTGAAAGTCAAGCGATCTGGAATCCTGAGATTCCGGCTCACTATAAGTAATTTGTTGTGAAAACCCTACTGTATAAAATGCCGATAATATAAAAAATAAAAAAAAGTTCTTCATCATGGTTTTTAAAGTTTTCTTTTGTCTGATTAGTATAAGATTTTATTTTATAAATCTATACTAATTTACGCAATAATATTACGCCTGAAATGGTAATATTCAGGAACATTTGATTGTATTGATAAATTTAACACAGGCTTTGATAATTTGCAAAAGTTTATCAGGATTGATCTTTTAAGAATTAAAATTGAAATTTATGTCTGTTGTATTAATCTCTGGTGGAACCGGACTTATTGGTACTAATTTAACGCGTCATTTAATTGAAAGAGGTTACGATACTATTATTTTATCAAGAGGAAAAAATAATACTCCCTCCGATCCAAAAATCAGTTATAGTTACTGGAATATTGATGAAAAAATTATAGACGCCGGTGTTGTAGAAAAAGCAGACCATATTATTCATCTTGCCGGGGCAGGTGTAATGGATAAAAAATGGACGAAAGAATACAAAAAAAATATTCTTGAAAGCAGGACTAAAAGCGCTGAATTAATAATATCCTGCTTGAATGAAAATGAACATCATGTAAAGTCTTTTGTTTCAGCATCTGCTATAGGATGGTATGGCGAAGATGGAAAATCTCCGCACCAAAAAGATGGATTTATTGAAAGTGACCTGCCAGCAAATGATTTCCTGGGAGAAACTTGCGTGTTATGGGAAGCAAGTGTAGAGCCTGTTACAGAACAGAGAATCAGATTGGTAAAATTAAGAACAGGGATAGTTTTAAGCGACAAGGGTGGGGCTTTTAAAGAATATAAAATGCCTTTGCGCTTTGGCGTAGCTGCGGTATTAGGTAATGGCAAACAAATCGTAAGCTGGATCCATATTGATGATCTATGCAGGATGTATTGCGAAGCCATTGAAAATAATTATCTGAAAGGAAGTTACAATGCCGTATCTCCCAACCCTGTTTCTCAAAAAAAATTAATACTTACATTAGGACAAAAATTGCGAAATAAATTTTTTATTCCAATCTATGTTCCGGTTTTCTTACTGAAATTAATTTTTGGAAAAAGAAGTATAGAAATTTTAAAAAGTACAACAGTGAGCAATAAAAAAATAAAAAGTATGGGGTTTACTTTTTTATATCCTTCAATTGAATCTGCGATAGATGAATTAGTTGGACATTGATTAAATTTTAATAAAGCAGATTTTTTAAGAATTGAAAATCTAATTATTTGTCTCTTTACTGTAACAACCATCCTACAGATCCTCTTTTGTAAACTTTTTCAAAGCAAAGAAATAATAGCCGCAAATATATGCCAGGCTGGCGATTACGAGTATCCAAACTTCCGGTGCGTCTTTATAAATTACCTTATTGCCAAACGGGATCGGAAGCATTACATCTGTTACCTGCAATGGCAAAAAATAACCGACAGGAGTCAATCCCAGTTTCATATTAATGAGAACTGTAAAAAGGTATTCGAAAATTAATCCGTATAAAAAAAATACGGCTACAGCCGCACCGCTTCTTCTGAAAAGAATAGCAAGGAACATGGCAAACGTAATATAGGCCACTGTTTGGATAAATATATAACCTACATTTTCAATCCCTGCAAAAGAAAAATGCGAGCCGGTAGTAATTAACCCGAATAATAAAGCAACGAGAAAATTAAAAATAGTTGCAGCCAATGAGAACAAAATTGCAAAAACAAATTTTACGGTTACAAATTCTTTTCTGGTCCAGCCATCAATAATATTCTGCCGGTGTGTTTTAAAATTAAATTCATTGGTAAGTAACATAATGAAAAGTATGCCGGGAAAATAGAGAAGCCAGCTACTCATGAAACCCACTGTTTGCCATACTCTCGGAAATGCATAAGGAGTTCCCAGCAGCACCTGGCTCGCAGGCATGTTTTCCATGGCCAATTCATTTATATAAAATCCTGTATAATTAATACCGAGAATTGCAAATACATAAAGAATGGTAAATATCCAGAATGCTTTGTAGTCTTTTACTTTAAGCCATTCTATTTTTAATAAATGTAGCATGAATTTTAATTATTTGTCAGTTCAAAGAACCTTGCTTCCAAACTTTTCTTTTTAAGTAAAAGATGATTCAATATAATGCCATTATTGAAGCAATAATTATTTATGGCAGAAAGATCGGCTGTGCCTACCGGGAAAAATATTTTTATCACAGAATTTTCATCAGTAACTTTTGTTTTACCACTCATTACATTTAGTACTTCTAATAATTTTTTGTTGTCAGCAGATGAAACCTCCACCATGTCTTCGTTTGATAATATTTCATTTACTTTTCCTGAAGTGATTAATTCACCTCTTTTTAAAATCGCTACATGTGAACAAACTTTTTCTACTTCATCCAAAAGATGGCTTGCCATAATAATGGTTTTTCCTTCGCGATAAAGTTTTTTCATTAATTCTCTTATTTCTGCAATTCCCACAGGGTCGAGGCCATTGGTTGGTTCATCAAAAATCAAAACAGAAGGATTACCCAGCAGACAAGATGCAATCGCAAGCCGTTGTTTCATTCCCAATGAATAGGTGCTGAATTTAGAATCTTTTCTTCGCGTAAGATCTACCATTTCCAAAACATGATCAATATCTTCTTTCCCATGTTGTTTTATTTCTGCTGCTATTTCCAGGTTTTTTACGCCGGATAAATAATGATAAAAATTGGGTGTTTCCAGTAAAGTGCCAATTCTTCTACGATTAGCTGCTGATGCGGGTTCATCAAAAAGTTTATATCCTCCTGATGTCGGTTTCAAAATATCGGTAATAGTTCCCAAAGTTGTGGTTTTCCCACTTCCATTAGGTCCGAGTATTCCAAAAACAGTTCCCTCAGGCACAGAAAAACTTACATTTTTCAGCGCCTGGATACGGCCGTAGGATTTAGATAAATTTTCTACAGTAAGTATTGACATGAGAAATTATTAAAAAAATAAAGATGCAATATACATGAAGCATTGATAAAATTATAAAGGTTTAGATGAATGGTTTCTGATATTTTTTCGGATCAAGTTTTAGATCACTTTTAATTTATCTTCGTTGTGAACTAAAGGAAGTACATTATTATTTTTCAGGAAAGGTTTTAGAACTAAATTCATTAACGTCCTGATATTTATCAAAAATTATTTCAGATGCTTTTAAAACTTAAGGCTGGTATCTTCTTTCTTACCGGCATATTCTTTTATTCTCAAATACAGGCGCAAACCTCACAAGCTATTGCCATCAAAATACATAATGACAGCACATTAAATCGTGTAAAGATAATGGCCGAAGATCTGATTAAAACCGGCTTTAATGCAGGTTCAGGATACGGTGAAGTATGGATACGGGATTTTAATACATTTATTCAGCTCTCGTGCAGGGTAATGCCAAAAGATTCTATTAAAAAAAGACTTCGGGTATTTTTTCAAATGCAGGGTGATGATGGAAATATTATTGACGGCTATATTCCTAAAGCAAAAGCGGATGTGGGCTATGATTATATACAAAGCGCTAATGCACCAGGCTTTGAAGGACATAAAAATACCGTGGAGACTGACCAGGAAACTTCTCTTATACAGGCGGTATATAAGTATGTAAAGGCCACGAAGGACAATAGTTTTCTTTCTGAAATAATAGATGGGAGAACGGTTCAAACCAGGATGGCAGATGCTTTGAATTTTCTAATGGCCAAAAGATATTCTGCAAAATATGGTCTCATATATGGCGCTACAACCGTTGACTGGGGCGATGTACAACCTGAAACACCATGGGGTGTAGTGATGGATAGCTCCAGTCATCTTGCTATTGATATTTATGATAATGCTATGCTGGTAATTGCACTGAATAATTACATAGAACTTTTTCCGGAAGATATACATTGGAGAAATATCCGAAAAGATATCAGCAAGAATATAATGAAATATTTATGGGACAATAAACATCAGAAATTCATACCTCACATTTATTTGAATGGCTCACCGTTTCCTCCTTCTTTTGATGAGAAAAAAATTAATTATCATGGTGGCACTGCGGTGGCGATAGAAGCCGGATTGCTTAATAAGAAAGAAATACAAGCCGTAAACAGGCAAATGCTGAAGGATGTAAAAGCATCAGGAGCAATGTCCATCGGCTTAACAATTTATCCGGTGTATCCCAAAGGTTTTTTTAAAAACAAAGGAATGTATCCTTATGGCTATCAGAACGGTGGAGACTGGACGTGGTTTGGAGCGCGCATGATTAATCAGCTTGTTCGCTATGGATTTATTGAAGAGGCATACAACGAACTCAGGCCTTTTATTACAAGGGTACTTGATAATAATGGTTTTTATGAATGGTACACTTTAGATGGCAAACCTGCAGGTTCCGCAAATTTTCGCGGCTCGGCTGGTGTACTTTATACTGCTATTGTGAACTTACAAAAAGCTGTGGGGGGAAACGCAATAAAATGTATGCCCTTATTAGTCGGAAATTTTTATACAATCCTCATCCGAATTTTGTAGCCTCGACAGGAATCGAACCTGTATCTGGAGCTTCGGAAACTCTTATACTATCCCCGTCCGAACGGCGTTCAGCCGGGCGGGCATTGTACTACGAGGCCATTACCTTTTTCAAAAATCTTCTTCCTGCAGAAGTTTTAAAATATTTTTCTCTTGCTATTGCAGTTTCCTTGCTTGTAAAAGATTCTTTGTATACCAATTCAAAAGGAATGTATGGCCGAATAGATTTCGTCATTCCTGAATTATGCTGCAAAAGTCTTGCTTCAGGATTTTCACAATGCCCCTTATAAAAGAAATCGTGATTAATGCTTTTTAAAACATAGGCATAAAACATGGCAACTGTTTTGTGTAGCCTCGACAGGAATCGAACCTGTATCTGGAGCTTCGGAAACTCTTATACTATCCATTGTACTACGAGGCCAATTATTTTTTAATTCATCATTTTAAAACTCTTATTTACTATCCCCGTCCGAACGGCGTTCAGCCGGGCGGGCATTGTACTACGAGGCCAATTATTTTTTAATTCATCATTTTAAAACTCTTATTTACTATCCCCGTCCGAACGCCTGCCCGAAAGATCATTCTGGCGGGGCGTTCAGCCGGGCGGGCGTTGTACTACGAGGCTAAAACCTTAAACTTTCAACAATCAACTTTTAACTTCCAACCTTCATCTTCCAAAGGCTGCAATATTACTTCCAAATATTTTAACAGCAATGGCAAGTAAAATAACGCCAAAAAATTTTCTAACTACTATCAATCCACTTGGCCCAAGTACCTTCTCCACCCAGTTCAAAGATTTCAACACTACAAAAATTACTACACAATTAATGATAATGCCGAGTAAAATATTGATGTCGTGATAATCAGCCTTCAGCGACATAATAGTTGTAAGCGTACCTGAACCGGCAATCAGTGGAAAAGCAATTGGAACCACACTCCCGCTTTTTGGATTATTATCCTGTTTAAAAAAATCAAGCCCTAAGATCATTTCAAGCCCGATAATGAAAATCACAATGCTGCCAGCTACAGCGAATGATTGCACATCAAGCCCCAGGAGATTCAGAAAAGGTTGCCCCAAAAATAAAAATAAAATCATAAACGCACCGGAAGCAATCGTGGCCTGTGTAGATCGAATAGTGCCGCCCATCTTATCTTTCAAAGAAATCAAAATAGGGATGGAGCCCAAAATATCTATTACCGCAAATAAGGTAAATGAAATCGTAACAAATTCTTTACCGGATATATTGGCAAAATCGGCCATTTATTTTTCTACAAATGTAATATAAGCCGCACAGCGAAAAAAAATATCAATTGCTAAAGCAAATGAAACAGTAAAAGAACCTGCCTACCGGCCAGGCAGGCATTTATTAAAGAATTACAATTTCATCTTCACGCCTGCATTCACATTAAATCCCTTTGTAGTATAGCCTCTTGTTACAAAGTATTTCTGGTCTGTTACATTTTTAAAATCTCCAAAAATGCTGAAATGTTTATTGAATAAATATTGTCCATAAAATCCTAAAGTGTAATATCCATGCAATTCATAGTTCGGCCCCATGTATTGCGGTTCGAAGGCTTTGC
>DASSHD010000094.1:0-2360 GCA_035693085.1 Hanamia sp.
GTAAAACAAATATTATACCCTGCATTAAAAAAAATGAAAGGCGAATTTGCTGAAAAGATTGGGTTAAGTAAAGGGCTTTCAGGTGATATGGATTTTATTTCGCAGGTAGAATTGATTGATCAAAATCCTATTGGAAAATCATCACGAAGTAATCCTGTTACTTACATAAAAGCTTATGATGAAATAAGAGAATTATTCAGCAAACAACCACTGAGTAAAATACGCGGTTACCAACCAAAACATTTTTCTTTTAATGTTGACGGAGGAAGATGTGATACCTGCAAAGGTGAAGGAGAGCAGGTAGTGGAAATGCAATTTCTTGCAGATGTCCACTTAGTCTGCGATGTATGCCATGGAAAAAGATTTAAGGAGGAAGTATTGGAAGTAAAATACAATGACAAAAATATTTTTGATGTGCTTGAGATGAGTGTAGATGAAGCTATTGCTTTTTTTGGAAAAGAAAAATCTCCTGGAAAGAAAAATGAAATTTCCGGTGCAGAAATTGCAAAAAAAATTCAACCGCTAAGTGATGTTGGTTTAGGATATATCAAATTGGGACAATCATCCAATACACTTTCGGGAGGAGAGGCACAACGTGTAAAACTCGCTTCATTTTTAGGAAAAGGAAAAGCCCGCCCGGATGGCCTGGTCGGACGGGGCCAGGGAAACATTCTGTTTATTTTTGACGAACCTACAACAGGGCTTCATTTTCATGATATAAAAAAGTTGTTAGCTTCTTTTAATGCGTTGATAGAACAAGGGCATTCGATCATTGTAATCGAACATAATATGGATGTAATAAGATCTGCCGATTGGGTAATTGATCTTGGTCCCGAAGCGGGTGATGAAGGAGGAAATGTAGTGTATGCAGGTGTTCCGGCAGGGTTGAAAAAAGTAAAGGAAAGCTGGACCGGGAAATATATTTGAGAAAGAAGCAAGGCATTATTAGCAGGTAGCAGGATGTGTTTTTCTTGTCGTCTGCGACTTATTAATTACTACTTTTCCTCACCTCAATCTATTACTATCTTTAATTAATTTAGAATCTTTATAAACACCTTTTGCTGCTAAGATTAAAAATATAATGATGAGAAGATGAAGCGCTGACCAGATGCTGAAATTTCCCTGGGAATATTTATTTGTCTGCCGGATGTATAAGTAGATAATAAGGCACTCTGTTAAAATAGCAATAATAATAATCCTCATTTGAATACTACGATGCTTGAATAAAAAAATATTTATAATAATGCCAGTACCAAGTGCACTTGTAAGAATCAATATTATAAAATTATCAGTTGCTCTTAAAACGTGATAGGCCCCATCCGTAGCAAGAGTGGTTACTGCATCGGCAGTATTTTCCAGAATAAGTGTCCCGCTGTAAAATGAAAATTTTATGGTAAGAAAAACAGCAACCGCTGCCAAAAGCATCCATAAAGTTTGTACACGTTGTATCATGATATATTATTTTGTAAAATTGATTAAAAAAATCTTACCGAATACTTTTTGGAATTATTTAAAATTTCAATTAATAAAGAAGAGTGCCTGAAAATAAAAAGAAACATTTCTTTCAGATCAATAGAATCGTATTCATGCGCAATTGTATTACGTACATTTCTGATTTCCATCAGCGTATCTGCATTTTCTATTAATCCTTTTTTCTCCGCTTGCATAATCCTGTCTCTTACTGTGCCAGGGGTATTAGCGTCAAGCTTATCAATGGTTTTAAAAATTTTCTGTATCAAAATGTCACTTAATCTTGCAAAACGCGCTGTTAATGCTTCCAGTTCTATTAATTGTTCTTCAGTATATTCCTTGTTATTAATGAAGCTTCTGCATCTTTCAAAAGATATATTCAAATGGTTGGCGGCTTCTTCCGCCTGCCTGAATGTATCTTGCAAGTATTGAAGTGTATTTTTTAAAGGCATTGCAAATCCGGTTCTATTAATTTTACAAAAGTGTCATTAAAATCTTTTTTAATCACCAGGTCTAATTTTTGTTCTTCTATTTCTTTGAATATTCCGGTTTTTATTTTTATTTTTTCCAAAAAACCAATTTTATCGGAAATGACGAGAATATCAATATCGCCACCTTTTGCACTTTTGTTCACCCGTGAACCAAACAAAAAAATCCTTGCATCTTCATCAAAATTTAAGACGTTTCTTTTAATGGATGATATTTCTTTTTTTGTCAGCCTCATTTTTATATTGCAAATATATTCTTTAATAAAATTATATAAATTCTCAGCCCAACTCCGGATACAACGGAAATCCTTTCATAAATTCTTTCACATCGCTTTTTACCGATGCAATTATTTTTTCATCATTCAGGTTCATCAAGACTTTATCAACGAAATCTACTACGGT
>DASSHD010000095.1:0-6140 GCA_035693085.1 Hanamia sp.
TATCCAATTCGTTTTATCAGCTTTCTCTGCAGATACTTTTACACCACTGCTGATTACTGTAAAGATTTTATCAGGATTAAGCTGATAGAATTCCATCGCTATCGAATATAAACCCGATAGCGCATTTAAGGTGGCATCAAAAGTCTTTCGATCAAAAGAAATGAAATCCGTATTGACAGAAGTATCAGTTATTATATTGTAATTGGAATTTTTTTTGGCGTTTCTGTTCATTTCTATCAGGCTCATCTTTACGCCTTTGGAACCTACTTCAATTCCTGCGTAAACTGTAGAACGTTTAAATTTTAGTTTTAAATTAGACTGCGCCGACAATAAAAAACTTCCGGCGATCATAAAAAACGTGATAAACAAAATACGTTTGGGTAAATAAATCAGCATGGTTAAGTGTTTTTTTAAATACAAAAAAAGGAAAATTCTTTGGAATCGAAATAAAAGATTGTGCAAAGAATAATTAAATCAGGGGAACCTTTTCAAATAGGGATATTAAATATAATAGTTAGAGATATTTATTTTTTATTCTTTTAAAGAAGAATGGAACATTGCAAATTACTACAATCTTATTTTAAAAGACGAGCTTTTTTTTCTTATTTTACCATATTTTTGCAGCCCAAAAAATTAAGTAAAACTGATATGGATAATTTGATTTACGTGATACCAGCGATTGGAATTGTTGGATTGATATACACTTTCATAAAGTCTGCATGGGTAAACAAGCAAGATGCAGGCAATGAAAAAATGAAAGAGATTAGCACATACATTGCAGAAGGCGCTATGGCTTTTTTGAAAGCTGAATGGAAAATCCTTTCCTATTTTGTTGTGATCGCCGCATTGCTATTAGCCATAATGGGTTATAGCAGCGCTAACAGCCACTGGAGTATTGCTATATCATTTATATGCGGAGGTTTCCTAAGTGCCCTTGCTGGTTTCATAGGAATGAAAGTAGCTACCAAAGCGAATGTACGTACTACGCAAGCTGCGCGTACCAGTTTAGCCAAGGCATTAAAAGTTTCTTTTACCGGCGGAAGTGTAATGGGTCTTGGTGTTACCGGATTAGCTGTATTAGGTTTGGGCAGCTTATTTATTATTTTGAAATTTATTTTTGCTCCACATGCGCTTGCGAATAGCCTTGAAATGGAGCGTACTTTAGAAATTCTTACCGGTTTCAGTCTTGGTTCAGAAAGTATCGCTTTATTTGCCAGGGTAGGCGGTGGTATTTATACAAAAGCAGCTGATGTAGGTGCTGATTTAGTTGGAAAAGTGGAAGCAGGAATTCCTGAAGACGATCCGAGAAATCCAGCTACTATTGCTGATAATGTAGGAGATAATGTGGGTGATGTAGCAGGTATGGGAGCCGATTTATTTGGTTCGTATGTGGCTACTATTTTAGCAACAATGGTGCTGGGAAGAGAAACCATTTCGAATGATGCATTTGGTGGTATGGCACCGATTTTATTACCCTTGTTGATTGCATCTATAGGAATTATTTTTTCTATAATTGGCACATTCTTCGTAAAAATTTCTGATAGTGCGGGTTTGCATACATCTGTCGTTCAAAAAGCGTTAAACCTGGGCAACTGGGGAACTATCGTGTTGACAGCAATTGCTTCTTATTTCCTGGTTATGTGGATACTACCGGCAAATGATGAATTGATATTAAGGAATTATCATTTTACAAGGTATGGAGTTTATGGAGCTATTATTGTGGGACTTGCAGTAGGAACATTGATCAGTTTTATCACTGAATATTATACTGCCATGGGCAAACGGCCTGTTATGACTATTGTACGGCAATCTTCTACAGGTCATGCTACTAATATTATTGGCGGCCTCGCTGTTGGAATGGAAAGCACATTATTCCCAATTCTCGTTCTTGCTGCAGGAATTTATATGTCCTTCTGGTGCGCGGGTTTGTATGGTGTTGCAATTGCATCTGCAGGTATGATGGCCACAACAGGCATGCAGTTGGCTATAGACGCTTTTGGGCCGATAGCAGATAATGCAGGTGGAATTGCAGAGATGTGTGAATTGCCTAAAGAAGTGCGCGAAAAAACGGATATCCTTGATGCGGTTGGAAATACAACAGCGGCTACAGGTAAAGGTTTTGCAATTGCTTCTGCCGCATTAACTTCTCTGGCTCTATTTGCAGCATTCGTAGGCATTTCAAAAATTGACGGCATTGATATTTACCGCGCTGATGTATTAGCAGGATTATTTGTCGGAGCCATGATTCCTTTTATATTTTCTTCCCTGGCTATTCGCGCAGTTGGTGAAGCAGCCATGGCTATGGTTGAAGAAGTGCGCAGGCAGTTTCGCACCATTCCGGGAATTATGGAAGGGAAAGGCAAACCTGAATATGAAAAATGTGTGGCTATTTCCACCAACGCTTCTATCAAAAAAATGATGTTGCCGGGGGCAATTGCTTTGCTTTCACCAGTAATTATCGGGTTTATTTTTGGCCCTGAAGTTTTGGGAGGATTTTTAGCAGGCGCAACAGTAAGTGGTGTGCTTATGGGAATTTTTCAGAACAACGCAGGTGGTGCATGGGACAATGCAAAAAAATCTTTTGAGAAAGGCGCCTTAATCAATAATGAAACTCATTACAAAGGCTCTGAACCACACAAGGCTTCGGTTACAGGGGATACAGTAGGCGATCCGTTTAAAGACACATCAGGACCAAGTATGAATATACTTATAAAATTAATGAGTATCGTTTCTTTGGTGATTGCGCCTACATTGGCCCATAATTTTGAAAAGAAAATAAATAATGAGCGTCAGCAAAAAATAGAAAGCCTTATCAATATAGAAAAAGTTGCTGCTAATAGTACTTTGCCAGATATAAACCAATGGACATTAATTACTCCACCCGGCACAGATAGTACAGTTTCCGGAAAAGAAGTGAGGAAATTTATGGGTGTTTTGGAACAGGATCATCTTATAGTAAATAACTCTTTTTCTGTAGCTGTTTCGAAAGGTGTTCTTTTTATTGATGGAAATAAACAAACTCCAGATGTAATTGATAAATACAGTAAATATATTTCAGCTACCGGAGATTTTATCAGTAAAGAATCAAAGGAATAATACTTTTTTTGAAATCTTTTATTCAATGAAGAAATCTTGTGGTACTTCATTTTTTAGTGATAACACAGAATAGTAAACGAACAAATAATGAAGATTTTGGATTGACGCAAACTTCGGGTATTATATCAAGTTTATTTTTTTTATAAAAAAGAGATTATCTAATTTAAAAACAGATAGGCTGGGTAAAAAATATTGATAAAACCAATTGCAGTAACTCCCCGCAGCTTCATTATCTTCTTCGTTTACTTTTATATATAAGTTTTGTAAATGGCTTTTGTAATATAAACGCCTGCTTCTTCTGAGAGATAATAAATTTTTAGAAAATCAGCTTCTTTGTATGAACTATAATGGTTGCAAACTTTTTATTCCTATGAAGGTTTAACTGTCCAATACAAAACTACGTCATTGAAATCGTTGTCACATAAAGGACTCGTTCTATCTCTATCTTCAAATCCGATTATTAATCTATTGTCGGGAGCATAATTGATTAAAACTGCGTGCCTTTTAAGTTTAGGATCTACTTCAGGATTTAAAGCATCTGTTGAGCAGAAATGAACAGCATTATTATTGAGTGTATGGGTAGTAGTATCCCAGGCATTTTGCATAAGAACAATTCCTATAGATGTACCCACATCAAAATTTCCAATTTCCATCTTATCACCGGCTTGTAATGGAGTGAGTTTACCTGCATTGGGAAAAACATAAGTAATTAATTTTATGTCTTTCGCACTTGCGGGTGGTTGATTAGTAGGATAAGTGTAGAAAGCTACTGAATTTGAATTATCGGCATTCCCCGAAACAAAGGTTAAAAAAACGTCAGATGGATGAGTAATTGCAATATCAGGAATGGCTGCGCTTGTAAACAATTCGGGGTGTCTGTTAGGAAGATTTTCTCCGTCTGGAAGAAAGTTATTAATAAATGAAATCATAGAGTCCGAAATCGTATCCTTTAATAAATTATCCGGTTCCCCTAAAGAATTAAAAGGTTCTAAATTTTGATAAGTAGTTGAAGTAAATTGGACTGGTTTTGTTACAGCATCCTTTTTACAGGCATTAAATAATATAATTGTAATGCATAAGTAAATATAATTTCTTATTTTCATGTAAGGTAAGTGTTATGACCACAAAAATAGAGTATAAATCGTAAAATCCAAGTCTTGCCTACATTTTATTCTCAATTAATATATTTTTCACATCGGCTACACCCTCAGTTGCCGGTTTTTTTATCTCAATAAAATTATGATGAGGTGGAGTAAATGGTGGGTTCTTATCAATGATATATTTTGGAGTTCCGGGAAGTAAAAAATCTATCAAACCAGCGGCAGGATAAACCTGCAGCGAAGTTCCGGCTAAAATAAAAACATCGGCGGTTGCCATTGCTTTTGCCGCTACTTCAATCATAGGAACGGCTTCACCAAACCAAACTACATGCGGTCGAAATTGGGAACCATCGGGCGCTTTATCACCTAAATGAATATCACCTTTTATTTCATAAAAAGTATTTTCGTCTTTTTCACTTCGCATTTGAAAAATATTTCCATGAAGATGAATCACATTTTTTGAACCGGCGCGTTCATGAAGATCATCAATGTTTTGTGTAACAACTATAACATTAAAATATTTTTCCAATTCTGCAATTCCTTTATGTGCCGCATTAGGCAATGCTGTTGCTACTTCTTTTCTTCGCTCGTTATAAAAATCTAAAACCAATTCTTTATTTTTTTGCCAGCCTTGCGGCGAAGCTACTTCATACACATCATACCCCATCCACAAACCATCACTATCGCGAAAAGTTTTTAATCCGCTTTCGGCGCTGATACCGGCTCCTGTAAGTACGATTAGATTTTTTTTCAAAGCATAAATTTGTTGATTATAAAACTATTTTCCTTCTGCCATTTCCATAATGATATTCCATTCTTTTTCCGAAACCGGCTGAACAGATAACCTGCCTATTCTCACAAGCGCCATTTCTTTCAGGCGCTTGTCATTCCTGATCTGTGCAAGGCTAACAGGATTTTTTAATTTTTTATAAGCTTTCAGATCAACAGCTACCCATCGTTCATCGGTAGTAGTGGGATCCTGAAATGCCTCTTTATCAACTTTTGCAATGCCCACTATTTCCATTCCTTCATTGCTGTGATAAAATAAAACTTCATCTCCTTTTTTCATTGCTCTCAAATGGATTCTTGCGGCATAATTTCTTACGCCATCCCACGTTGTTTTTTTATCTTTTACCAATTGTTCCCAGCTATATGTGGAGGGTTCTGATTTTGCAAGCCAGTAATTCATTTTTTATTTTTTATAATGTTAAAGAATTTAAAAGTAAGCATTTTAAAAACCAACTTTATTATATTTACGTAACTAATTAAGCAAATTTACGTTGAGGCTAATACACTTTCCGTTAACTTTGAATAATCATTTAAAAAAAATTATCTCAAATTAAAAATCAGAATCATGTTAAGTATCTTTTTAAAACCCTTTTTATTGCTTTCAATGCCCGGAGGCTCGGAGTGGATATTGATCGTACTTGTTATTTTACTTTTTTTCGGTGGTAAAAAAATTCCAGATCTGATGCGCGGCATCGGTAAAGGAATGAGGGAATTTAATGACGCCAAAGAAAATATGAAGAGCGAATTGAATGCTGGCATGAAAGAGAAGGAAGCGGTAAAACCCGGAACTTCCTCTTCTAATTAATTGAATGCTTTATTAAGTGATTTTATAATATTAAGGGTAATCTAAAAATTATCAATTCTTTGTCTGTTACTGTGGAAAATTTACAATTCGCTGACTTAGGTTCCATTAACTTTGCAAAGGAAATTTTTATAAAACTCAAATTTTAATTCATGTTAAGTATTATTCTGAAACCGGTTCTTCTGCTTTCAATGCCAGGAGAATCAGAATGGTTATTGATCCTTTTAGTGATCTTATTATTTTTCGGGGGTAAAAAAATTCCTGATCTGATGCGCGGAATTGGCAAAGGTGTGAGAGAATTTAATGATGCGAAACAACATGTAAAAGATGAGATTGAAGCCGGAATGAATGAA
>DASSHD010000096.1:0-6280 GCA_035693085.1 Hanamia sp.
ACAGGTCAGGAAAATATCCTGAACCTACATAATAAAGATATTATTCAATCATCTTATTTCTCATGCCATACATGATCAAGCCTCCAATTGTTCTGGCTCCTACTTTATTTTTCATATTCTGACGGATAGTCTCTATGGTACGCGGGCTTAAAAAAATAATTTTAGAAATTTCATCGGTAGTTTTATCTTCCCCGAGTAATTGTAAAATTTTCAATTCCTTCTCATTAAAACTTACGGGAACATGATGACCATAATGCCTGTGAACGTTTTTTTTCTGTAATAGCTTCCCCATTACCGCTTTATTCACCAATTGGTTGAAATAAAAGTCTTCATTCATGCAGGTAAGGATGGCTTCATAAATTTCA
The DNA here is from genome assembly GCA_035693085.1 of Hanamia sp. Lineage (GTDB taxonomy): Bacteria > Bacteroidota > Bacteroidia > Chitinophagales > Chitinophagaceae > Ginsengibacter. The sequence goes on from DASSHD010000096.1 coordinate 366, forward strand.
TCAGGGTCTGTAGTTTTGGTGAGATAAGCATTAGCTCCCATCTCCATCATTTTGCTGATCATTTGCTGATCGTCATACATTGACAGGACAATGATCTTAAGATTTTCATATTCTTTTCGAAGCATTTCAATAGCATTGATGCCATCAATTTCCGGCATCCTGATATCCATCAATAATAAGTCCGGTTGTTTAATTGCCATTTTATGCAAAAGATCCTTTCCATCTTCTGCTTCCCAGATCATTTTTAAATCTTCTTTAGGATTTAGCGCCATTTTAATGCCATCTCTGAAAATTTTATGGTCATCGGCGATTGCAATTTTGATAAAAGTAGTACTGGAAGAAAGTGACATTGGATTTATTCTTATGGATAGTATAAAATTTAATCTTAAGGATAGTGTAAATATATGAAGTATAACGAATACTCCACTGCTATATTACTTAATTTTTCGATTTTTACTTAAAAAAATTGTTTTTTCCTGTAAAAGTAACGTATGTAAATATACTATTTCATTGTTCGTATTTTTACTATACTTTTTTGCACTTTTGCATAAAAAAGAGTAATAATTCTGTAGCTAAGAAAGAGTAAAGATGCGAACTAAATAGTGATTATCTATTTTACTTTTATGCGATTGATTGATATTGATACAATGTTTTATTTTTGAAAAATGATTGTTATTAGAGGTACATTAATATAAATGGCATACTAAAAAATTTCTAAAATACTGATTGCAGTTACATTATGGATATTACTATGTTTATCAACCAATACACAACTTTCTCCAATTTAACATCTTAAATCCAGGCTATTAAATCTCAGCCTTTTTTTACTCCCCCTGCAATATTAGTATATTTACGTTAGTAAAAAAACTATTATCTTCATAGTAATTTTACTATATTTGTATCGTATATTTACCCAATTATAAACCGTTATTACACGTATTTTTTCTTTTTAAATTCTTTACTGTATTGGATTTTAACAAAAAAACAAGATTAAATAAAAAAATAACCAGTTTGCCAAAAGATTTGTTTGGTGGAAGTTAGATGTCTATTTACTGAACTAAACAATTTTTTAAACCCACAAAAAACCACAATTATGACACAAAATGCATTAGAAACCAAGAGTCTTGCCGAAGTAGGCGAAGACATTGGATTAGAAGAAGGTACCAAATTAGTACAAAACTTCACAGAAGCTAACCCAAATGCAGTTCCAGGATATTACATTGGACGCAACATTATTGACCAAATCCTAAACCAGCCAAACTGTGTTGGAATCAACTTCCGTAAATGCCTTACAGAAAACAATGAAGAGCATTTAGTTTACACAGGAGTTGATGCAGAAGGAAAAGATATCCTTTCTTTTTCTGTAGTAACTAATACCGGAGATGTTGAAAAATATGATGGTATAGTTGCTGATAAAATTATAATTAATTGGGGTTTAATCACTGGCGGGAACAGCTAAAAAAGGTTTGTTTTTGCTAATTGCACACTAAAGTTTAAAATATGTAGTTATATTTGGAATAAATTTAGCTGCAATTTTAAGATTATTATTATATATTGGCATTTTTTCTCCTACACTACCCTTAGTGTTTTATTTGTTATTTAAAAGAAATAATAAACAAAAAACGTTAAGGGTAATTTTATTTTATATACTTTATTGCATAGTAAATGACAGCACTAGTTATTACTTACAATCCATTAATAGCGAATATTTTTTATGGATACTTTATTCGTTTACAATAGTAGAATATTCATTTTTTTGTTATTTTATTTACTTGGTACTCTCAAAAAATTTTATTAAAAAAATTATTCCATTTTTATGGATTGGATTCGTATTACTTGCTTTTGTTGATATCCTTTATTTTAATAAAGGATACAATTTCGATTCCTTTACTTCAGGAATAGAATCTATCATAATTTTTCTACTTTGTATCTATTACTTATTTTCCGAGATAAAAGGATCGAACTCTCTATTAATTTATTCTACTTTCAATTTTTGGGTTGTCATTGCCTTCCTCATTTATTTTTCCGGTACATTCTTTTTATATTTATTAACTAATAAAATGGCAGCTAATGCATCATTTCAAAAATTATATTTTATCATTAATATCTTATTTAATATCATTAAGAATATTTTATTGAGTGTTGCCATGACTATGAAATTAAATGATACAGTAAACCAACAAAAAACAGTAATTACCGAATTAGATGATGATTTTTTTATTAAAGCATAAAATCAATTACCATAATTAATGTTCTTCCTACAGGCAAAAACTACAATGAGCATTTCAGGTATCTTAGTGATAGGTACGCTTGGTATGTTGGTAATGGCTATAACGCTGGTATCAGTGATCGTTTTCCACCAGCGCAGAGTGCTCCGGTTTAACAGAAGAATACAAATAATGGAAGAGGAGCGTCAGCAGATGCTGTTGCGCGCATCTATAAAATTTCAGGAAGAAGAGAGACAAAGGATAGCTGCCGACCTACACGATGATGCCGGACCACTATTGGCAACCGCCAGGCTTTATCTGAATGAAAATATGATACACCAGGAGCCGGCAGTACAGCTTCAGTCTATCTTTAGTGCTAAGCAGATTATTGATGATAGTATCCAGTTAATCAGGAATATTTCACACAGCCTAATGCCTCCTACTTTAAAGAATTTCGGTTTAGAGGCTGCTGTAAAAGATTTGTTCGATAAGATAAACGGCTCTGGCGTCATTAATGCCAGTGCACGCTTTCACGACAACAGGCAGCGACTAAATGATGAACAGGAATTATTGGTATTTCGAATTTTGCAGGAACTGGTTACAAATATTATTAAACACAGCAGTGCAGGATTTATTCATCTCACACAAAATGCAAATGGAAATAATGTTTACTTTCGCATACATCACGATGGCAATGGGATTCTCCAACAGGATTATGAAAAGATGGAGAATAATTCTGCCGGACTGGGTTTAAAAAATATTCAAAGCAGGGTGAGAGTTTTAAAAGGAAAAATATTTTTTGAGATTGATAGTACTCATACATATTATAAGGTAACCGTAGAAGTGCCAAGAGAACCGATTAAATAAATTATTGCATTTTTGACAATTTTCTATTATCTTTTGCTTCCAAGTTATTCAAAATGACCCCTGAAATTATCAAAGTAGCCATCGCAGATGATCATAAAATTTTTAGAAAAGGAGTTATTCTTTCTTTAAGGGCGTACCATAATATCAAGTTTATTCTGGAAGCCGAAAACGGAGAAGAGCTAATAAAAGGTCTTGAAAAAGAACAACCCCATGTCGTACTGATGGACTTAAAAATGCCTATAAAAGACGGTATTGAAACTACTAAATATCTTAATAAAAATTATCCTGATATAAGGATTCTCATTCTTACCATGTTTGAAGATGAACGTTTCGTAGGCCATCTGATGGAAAGCGGGGCCAACGGCTATCTGCTTAAAAGCACCGAGCCTGCTGAAATAAGACAAGGCTTAATGGATGTAATGAATACAGGCTTCTATCTTAATAATTTTGTAAACCGTGTGTTGATTAAAAAAAATTATTCAAAACAAAAATTCAACCCGAGCCTAAATAGCGAAATCGTAATCAGCGACAGGGAAAAGGAAGTCTTATCATTGGTATGCATGGAATTTACCGCGCAGGAAATAGCGCAACAAATGGATATAAGCGCCCGAACCGTAGAAGCAATTAAAGACAGGCTTATGGAAAGATTTGGTGTAAAAAATTCTGTAGGATTGGTATTTTTTGCAATGAAAAACTCATTGATAGATTAAAGCAATAGTTCTTAGCCTTTGGTCTCTACTTTGTAGTTTTTAGTTCTTGACCAAAATTCATTTCCGAAATATCTCCTTCGATAATTAATTTCCCCTGAGTTTTATTTTTTATTTCTTCAAGAGTCACTCCCGGAGCCTTTTCTAACAAGCGAAAACCTTTTGCTGTCACTTCAATAACTGCGAGGTTAGTTACAATCTTTTTTACGCATTTAATCCCGGTTAAAGGAAGACTGCATTTTGTCAATAGTTTAGATTCGCCTTTTGAATTGGTATGCATCATCGCAACAATAATGTTTTTTGCACTGGCTACCAGGTCCATGGCGCCACCCATACCTTTTACCATTTTGTCCGGAATTTTCCAACTGGCAATATCTCCATTCTCGCTTACTTCCATGGCACCCAAAACTGTAAGGTCCACTTTACCTGCACGAATCATTCCAAAACTCATGGCACTATCAAAAAAAACTGAACCAGGCAATGTAGTAATAGTTTGTTTACCTGCATTAATCAGATCCGGATCTTCTTCACCTTTTAAAGGAAACGGCCCCATTCCAAGTAATCCATTCTCTGATTGGAGAGTTACATTGATCCCTGCAGGAATATAGTTGGCTACAAGTGTTGGAATCCCTATCCCAAGGTTTACATAGTACCCATCTTTTAATTCTTTTGCAATACGTTGCGCTATTTGATTTTTATCTAACATAATTGATGTGCTAATGTGCTAATTAGCTGATGTGCTAATATGCATTTTTAGTTTTCAAATACAGTTCCGTCATTAGCTAATTGTCGAATCAGCTAATTAGCGAACTGTTCTTTGTTCAATTCTTTTTTCATAAACACTTCCTTTAAAGATCCGGTGAACATAAATTCCAGGTGTATGAATTTCATTTGGATCCAGTTCACCCGGCTGCACCAATTCTTCTACTTCGGCAATGGTAGTCTTTCCAGCCATAGCCATCACAGGATTAAAATTCCTGGCGGTTTCTTTGTAAATTAAATTTCCAAAAGTGTCACCTTTCCATGCTTTTACCAATGCGAAATCAGCATCAAAAGCATATTCCAATAAATATTCTTTTCCATTAAATGTACGGCTCTCTTTACCCTCAGCGACTTCGGTGCCTACTCCTGCAGGAGTAAATATGGCCGGCATTCCATATCCGGATGCCATACATCTGGTGGCAAGCGTCCCTTGTGGAATCAATTCCACTTCCAACTCGCCGCTTAGTAATTGCCTTTCAAATTCTGAATTTTCACCAACATAAGAAGCAATCATTTTTCTTAATTGCTTTTTTTTCAATAACAATCCAATCCCAAAATCATCCACTCCGGCATTATTAGAAATGCAGGTAAGTTGGCTTACTCCTTTTTTCACTAATGCAGCAATACAATTTTCGGGTATTCCACAAAGCCCAAAACCTCCCAGCATAATAATACTTCTATCAGAAATATCATGTATAGCATCTTCAGCATTTTTATAAACTTTATTCATCCAATATATTTTTTTATTTAGGACGATGATGTATCTGGTTTTTCTTTAACTCCAGATCATTTTCTCTTTGTTTCTGCGAGTATATACTATCAAATATACGCTTTAAAATATCAGGATGTTTTATGTACCAGTTGTAACTTTTATTAAATTGGGCAGAATCAGTTTTGTGTATTTCAAATACTTTTTGAGATAACAATTTGGTTTTAATGGCCACGTCCACTGTGGAATCTTTCAGAGCAATTTCAGAGGCTAATGATTGTGCTCTCATTACATCCCACATAATACTTCCCATATCTTTAGGTTTTATAATTTTTGAGGGCACCTTATCTCCATTGTAGCATGAAAAAAAAAGAATTGAAAAAATAAAATAAATAACAGGCTTCTCTAAATACTTGCCTCTTTTGTGATACCCTGTCTGCTGGTAGCGCAGGCTCATCTTTGATACCCTTTTCGACCATTCTACAAACTCATAGCTCAGGAGTACAACTCCATAAAAGAGAAAATGACAAGTATTCAAAATTGCCTTATTATTATTGCTCTTCATCATTTTAATTGATCCTGGTATTTGGTGGCTGAAGAAGGGTCAAGCCGCACTAAAAAATCCAATGCTTTTGCTTTATCAGCAGGGTTTGCTTTAGAAAA
>DASSHD010000097.1:0-5291 GCA_035693085.1 Hanamia sp.
TAAATTAAAAAGTATCAGCAGCCCGCAAGGGCTTTTTATCCCCATAACTTCCCATCAACCCAATTAGCCCGAAAAATATTTTTACGCACCTAACTGAAACCCTTATCTGATGAGGTTATTATTTACTCGCTGAATCGCTGAGCATTCAAAGTTACCATCCCTTTAAATGCTCAAAATTTTTGGAATGTAGTGAAGGGAGTAAATCAAAAAAGTCCCGAAGGTCCTTCAGGTTTTGGTGAAAAGTTCGATAATGAGATTAAATCAATTTTAGATAAAAAGAAAGAAAATTCATAAATCACTATATCAGTTTGGCTTTTTTTAACTGCAATGCCACCTCATAAGCTGAGGAAAATTTTTTCCTGAAAGGTATTTCGGCTTTTGAAATAATACGTTTGTTGTATTCAATTACGGTACTTTTCTCAACGCCCAACCTTTTTGCAATTTCATTTACAGGCACCCTGTTTTCCTCACTATACGCATACTGCTCTATCACGTCCATTTCTCTTTCCGTAAAATATCTAAGTTTTTCGAAGTTACATTTTGATAATTCCAAAAAATCATTCAATATTGTTGCGCTTTCTCCTTCATCGCTTGCACAACTAACCGAAAATGGCTGACCTGTATATTCTGTACTGATTACTGTAAATATATTTATATAAGCCGTGAGCTGATTTTTTTTATTGAATTGAAATACACACGCCGTTCTTTTACAAAAAATATAATTTCCATTATATTTTCTTAGCGCAATTTCTGAATTGTAACGATGCGTATAAAAATGTAGCGGTATCTCTCCTTTATATAACCCTTCCAGCGTAGCTTTTGATGCTTCTGTATTAGGATATATATGGCTAGGATGTATTATATCAAGGTAACGGTAAAAGTCAAAATTATGATGAGAATAACCTAATAATTTTTCCACTCCATATATATTCTCCAGTTCCATTGTATGCAGGTTTACTACAAAAAAGAAACCCTCGCCTTCTAATGCTGCTTTTAAAGAATTAAATTTTGCTGCTTGTCTTTCTTCCGAAACCATTGTATTATCTTCAGCTACTTCCAGTAAAGGCACAGCCGATTTCTTGTAAAGATTAAGCAATTCTTTGGTAGTAAATTGAGCAAGATTGACTGTTTCGTTCATTAGTGAGAATTTTTTATATTCTTTCCTTCGTTTATAATTATTGTCAGTATCATTTTTCAAAAGCTTAGTTCCAATGGTAAATTCAACTGCACTCTCACTCCTTTACTTAGGTCCGACAATTCTACTGTACCCTTTGATTTTTTTGTTTTATTAATAATATCTATCCGTGCTTTAGTGATTTTCATTCCCAGCGACTGCTTCTCCTGCGAAGCAGATGGCTCATTTTTTTGAAACCCTATACCATCATCATCTATCAGGCAATTCAACATCTGGCCATTGCTTCTAATATCTATCATGATATTTCCTTTCCCTTCCTTCTTTGCAATCCCGTGCCAGATGCTGTTTTCTACAAACGGCTGAAGGATCATAGGAGGCACCAGTGTGTTTTCTTTATTGATATTATCAGCAACTTTTATCTCATAAGCAAACTTCCCATTGAGCCGTTTTGATTCTAATTGCATATATAGTTCCAATGATTTCAGTTCGTCTGCAAGCGGTATGGATTTCTTTTCAGAATTTTCGAGAATCAAGCGCATTACTTTGGCAAATTTGCCTAAATATTCTGTTGCTTGCCCGGGCTCGTTTCTGGCAATAAAATTATTAATAGAATTCAATGAATTAAAAATAAAATGAGGATTCATTTGCGAACGCAGCGCTTTTAGTTCCGTATCAGCCACTTTTGTTTTAAACTCGGCATTTCGTTTACGTGTATAAAAAACAACGACAACTCCGGCAAGAGTTAGAAAAATGATTGTAGCCATTGTATCCCGCCTCCTGGTTAACTTTTCTTTATCGAGATTGGCTGCGGCCAACGCAGCCCGCTTTTCATCTTCCGCATTTTCGAGGGCCTGCTTTTTATCAAAATCGTATTGCATGGCTATTCTGGTAATCTCCGATTTTTTTTCTCCGCTCATCGTACTGTCACGAAAAACAATGTATTTTTTATAGGCATCTAATGCAGGGCCATATTTTTTTTGAGCTGTATAAATGTCGCTAAACCCTTCCCATACATCTCTTTGGTCCGAAAGGCTTTCTTCATTCTGAGCTAAAGCTAATGCTTTTTTATTGGCTACCAAAGCAACATTATAACGCTGTGACGGATGAATACTAATCTCCGATAATGCCTTTGAACTTGCATTAAAATAAATACCCGATAAGATTATGTACGCATTGGCAAGATTGTGAAGGCCGCCTTCTTCCTGACAACCTTTTATAGCTTTCCGGATATAGACAAAAGCCGAATCAAACCACTTCCTGTTATAAAAAGTAGTTCCCATATTTAATAATGCCTGCGCGGTAATTTGAGCGTTATTTATTCGTTTACTAAGCGTCAACGCCTTCCGGTAGTATTCCAACGAACTATCCGAATTTCCCATATAATCATAAGCCTCTCCAATGTCTGATAACACATTAAGGATTCTATCCAATACACCGGCCTTTTTCGTAATGTCTAATGCTGAAAAATAATAATGAAGTGCCTTTTTATAATTTTTCGTATGAGTATAGATTAAACCAATATTGGTATAAGCCTCTGACAGGTTCAGTGTATCATGTTGCTTTTCATATATTTCACGTGCAGTGAAGAAATGTTGTAACGCTTTTACATAGTAGGCAAGGGCGAGGTAAATAGCGCCAATACTATTTTGGGTAGCTCCGAGGCCTGGCAGGTAAGTAGTTTGCTGAAATATATGTAACGCTTTTTGCTGATGGCTAAGCGCTGAAGGGTAATCGGATAAATTAAAATAAATGATTCCTATGTTATGATAGGCTTTGGCGAGTTCCAGGTTTTCTTTTAACGCTTCGCGGATAAGGATGCAATGTTTATAGTCCTTTATTGCGGCGCTATCGTTTCCTGCCGAACTGTAATTAAGCGCCCGGTAACTATACCCGGAAGAAAGGTGCGTACTGTCGTGCAATTCCTGCGCTAATACAATAGCACTATCAGCCAGCGCCAAACCCTTGTCCGGTTCGCTGTATGCGTAATCATAACTTGCTTCCAGGAACATTTTCAGCCTGACAGTGTCCTGCTGATTATAGGCGTGTAAACTTCTCAACAGTGAATCTATCTCTTTTTGTTGCCCAAAGCCGCTATATGTAATAAACAGAAAGCTGGTTATCAATACGATTTTTGACATTAGCGTAAAACATTATCTATATAAGTGATCATTAAATTTTATACCCGTTCAATTTTTTATTTAAAACAACTCTTGTTGCTACAAGCAACGCTATGAGTTGAAAGCAGTTTTTTATAGGATCAGTCGGGAGGAAATTGTAGAATTATAATAGCTCTTAGCTTCCTAAAAACTATCTCATAAGTTTTCGTAAGATGAACAGAAATAAAAAGAATGTTGAGCATGAGAAATTGTTTTGGGCAAATGCAGAAATTCTTTTCTGAGTAGAAAGATAATACATCTTTAACAAAAATGGTAATCTAACTACAAAAAATAAATGAAGCCCTGCAAAAAATAGATGAAAATAAGCGTAGAATAAATACAGGTTGCTCAAGGGCTTGTAGGATTTTACTTTCATACAAGAACTATGAATTCAATTATAGGGGTCAGAAAAAAATTAATATATGTTTAGCTTGCAATCAAAATTTGCCAATCGGCTACCAAGGGCTGTATTCTCTTTGTTGGCTATAATACAGAATGGCTACCGGATACAAAAGCAATTTATAGGTTTTTTAATTCTCGCATTAATTTCTGCTTCATCCTATGGCCAATTTGAGATAACCAGCCTCAAGGCTTCAACATTACCTAAAAGCATAAAATATAAAGGCCACCTCGTACATGCGGTAAAATGGCATGACAGCTTGGGAATAAATTATGAAGTGGCATCCGAAACAGGTATATATAACGATGATAAAGAATCAGATGGTAGTTATGGGCTAAGTGCCTCCTTATACGTATATCACTACGTTGTCAACAACGACAGTACAAAGTTGCTGTGGAAAATTTATGACTTCACGAAGGACTGCGGATTTGACCTCACTGTAGCATTTTACCGCAATCTTTTTATAGTAACAGACCTTGACAGTAATGGGATTGCAGAAGCCTGGGTTATGTATCAGAATAATTGCACAAGCGATATATCTCCCGTTGATGCAAAAATTATTATGTATGAAGGGAATAAAAAGTATGCAATCAGGGGAGCGCTGTCTGTTGCCAATTACGGAAATTACAAAGGGCATTATGCTCTTGACAATAACTTTAAAAATGGCAATCCATTATTCAGGCAATATGCAATTAGGCTTTGGAAATCTGCTGAACAATGGCTTGAAAAATCAGAAAGAAAAAATCTGCACTAAGCCAATAAAAGAAGAGCGAATCTGTAAAAAAGTGAATAAGGATAGAATACTTTATAAAAGGGAATTAATTTTTAAAATATAAAAAATGCAACAACAAATTTTTATCCAAACCAATTCTCCTAATAAAAAGGATAACACTCCTTTTAGCTGGAACGATTTCTTTTCCTTTCACAGGATGATAACGATGTGGGGCAATGCAGGTCATCTATTTTGTTGTTGCCGGATTGATTACGGTAGGCGCTATCACCATTATGTTTTTTTTCTTAATAATCATTTAACAGATTCAATTAAATAGCAAAATATTATGAAACACTTTCTACTCTATTTATTAATTAGTTTTTTAGCATTGCTAAAAATTAACATTGCAAACGCACAGGTAAACACACAAGACTCCCTCGCACTCGTGGATTTATACAACAGCACCAACGGCGCCAACTGGGCAAACCACCCCAACTGGCTTACCACTGCGCCCGTTAGCACCTGGTACGGTATAACACTTGATGGAAATAATAGGGTGAAATTCTTATCATTGGTTTCCAACCAATTAACCGGCAGCCTTCCTTCATCTATCGGGAATCTCACCAACCTGCAAGAATTAGAACTTGGCAGCAACCAGTTAAGCGGGAGCATTCCTTCTTCTCTCGGCAACCTTCCTAATTTGCAATACTTAGACCTTGCTAATAATCTTTTCACTTTTGCAGGCCTCGAGCCTTTTGTGCCGGTGGCTAAGGCAAATGCAAGCATTACACTCTTTGACTATTCGCCGCAATCTACTATCCTGCCTATTACTTATAAAAACGGTACACTGTCGGTTTCGGCAGGCGGCACTTTATCTAACAACACTTA
>DASSHD010000098.1:0-4810 GCA_035693085.1 Hanamia sp.
ACTCAAAACCATGGAAAGTGTTAACAAGTCATCCACCTCTATTAAGAACTGGGCCATAGATGACCGCCCCAGGGAAAAACTTCTTACAAAGGGGAAAGAAAGCCTGAGCGATTCAGAATTACTTGCCATCTTAATCAATTCGGGCAGCGGAGAAGACAGTGCAGTTGACTTAGCCAAAAAAATTTTAAGACTCGGCGATAATAACCTGGATGAGTTGGGAAAAGTTACCATAAAAGAAATGATGTCCATCAAAGGAATCGGAACTGCAAGAGCCATCACTTTGGTTGCCGCACTGGAATTGGGAAGACGAAGAAGCGGAAGCCTTATGCACGATAAAAAAAGGGTACGGACAAGCAGAGAACTTGCAGATTTTCTGAAAGCATCTTTAAAAGACTATCCTTATGAGGTTTTCGCAGTCATATTTTTAAACATGGCCAACAAAGTAAAACACTTTGAGGTTTTAAGTAAAGGCGGATTAACACATACCATTGTTGACCCACGCATTATTTTTCTGAAAGCATTGGAAGTGCAGGCTACATCTATGGTTCTTTGCCACAATCATCCATCCGGAAACCTGAAGCCCAGCCGCGCTGATGAAGAACTAACCGCTAAACTTAAAAGCGCCGGAACTTTACTGGACATAAAAGTAGTTGACCACCTGATAGTAAGCGATGAAGGTTATTTTAGCTTCGCCGATGAGGGGATGATGTAGTGTTCTCACGCCTGAGCTGTCGGGCCTCCAAAATTTAATGGTAATTCAACAGCTTCTATATCCTGGATGGTGCCGTTAGCGGATTCAAACTTTTTTACATTATCTATCATGGCTTTCATAAAACGCTTGGCATGAGTAGGAGTAAGAATGATCCTGCTTTTTACTTTACTCTTAGGAGTGCCCGGCATCACATTCACAAAGTCTATTACAAACTCTGCATGACTGTGGGTGATGATAGCGAGATTGGCATAAATACCTTCTGAGATTTCTTCAGAGATTTCTATGTTAAGCTGATTAGGCGGTACGGTTGGCTGATCGGGCATGATGTATTTTATTTCAAAATTATAACAAAGAGGGAAGGATAAAAAATAAAAGAAGATAAAAATATATTTTCCGGATTTTTAAAAATCAAATCACCAGTATTTTAAGACTAAAAAATTTTTGATAAAAATTATAGAATAAAGTGTTTAAGGGTGGAGGGGCATTCAAAATGTTGCGGGTTGGTGGACACCAACCCGAGCGGCCTGCAGTGGGCGGTGTCCCACCGCTCACAATCAATTCAGTGAGGCGATAAATTGAATTGTACCCATTCAAATCATTACAATCTATCCGCTTTATTCTAAAAAATTATTAATGTATTTGAAGAAGTTCTTTCATGGTAAAAGGTTCTTCACGATTATGATACTTTTGACGAACAGATTTTACCTCATCTTCAGTTACAATGCCGGCTTTATTATTCCATGCATTTCGAATGTATGATACAATGTGAGCAATTTCCCTGTCACCCAGTTTATCATTACTATTCATTCCAGGCATAGCCGCTGCTACATCAGGCGGAGCATACATTTTATCACCCACCTTTATTGGTCCGGTAAGCCCATATAATACGATTGATACTAATGTTGATTTATCACCCAATACCCAATTGGACCCAACTAAAGGAGCGCCAAGTCCTTTTATTCCATTGCTATCATCTCCGTGGCATACCTGGCAATTGGCTTTAAATAATTCTCTTCCTGCCAGTAAATTTTTATCCATATTTTTATTTGCAATAGCAGCCAGCTTTTGTTGTTCAGCATTTTTGATCACATTGTTCAGACGCTTCGCAAAAAAATCTGAGGTGTCCTTTACGCTTTGAGTATAAAGCGCAAAAAATGGCTTTTCTTTATTTTCAAGGCCGCTGATTACCGCATCTGCCACGTAGAAGTTTTTCCGATATTTTTTTATTGTGCTTATCAACAGATTGCTTGCTGATGAAGAATACTTCATTGCAGCAGCGCCGAGATAAGCGAGATATGGAGCAAGGCCAGGATTGTTTTCATCCATGATCGCTTTGTATTTACTGAGCCAGAAATCAGCATCTTGTTTGTTGTGCATAATAGCAATAGCGGCGGTCAATATTTGTTGCTTCATTCTGGCTGATGAATTGGCCCAAATTTCTTCCAGGTCATTGTTGTGCAATTCATTCAATCCTTCCAAAACCCACATTGCATTTATTTTTCCGATTAAATTATTATCCGTTTCCAGCATTTTGTGAAGTGCGGGACTAAGGCTTGTAAGCTGTTTATCAAAAATAAAATTATGCGCAGTTTCTCTTAACCAGGAGTTAGAACTATTCAAATAAGACAACAGTGAATCATTATCTTCTTTAAAAACAGGGGTTGATAATGTGGCTCCTTCACGAGTTACTCTGTATATGCGCCCACAATTAAGCGGTGTTTCTAATCCCCTATCCATAGCCTGGCCGGCGAGATATGGAGTAAGGTAAGTTTTGTGTTGAATGATGCCGTGGTACATATCTATAACATACAAAGCGCCATCCGGGCCGACATATAAATTTACCGGCCTGAAGCGCTCATCATTGCTTGCCAGGAACTCCTTATCATGATAGGCTTCCCGGCCTGTTGTGGAATCTGCATAAAAAGAAAGCACGTCCCGCTTGATTAAATTGCCTGCTGGCTCGGCAACGAATACATTATCATAATAATCTTTCCCAAATGCATCACTGTTAAAAAGAACCGGGCCGCAAGCTGCGGTAAAATCAACAAGCCGAAGACTGTCGTCCAGGATGCCTTTCATATATCCGCGGTTTACGCCGGGCGTGGGATGTATGGGAAATACGCTGTTATCAGAAACAATACCTTCAACGTAGCCGGCTACTTTTTCCTGATGTGGGTTACCGGCACCCAATGATGGTGAGAAATAATCACCAAGCAAATTAAAAGAATTGGTGTTGTAATAAAGTCTGCCATACTCGTCCTGTGAAATGCCCCATTGCCCGCGAAAATGAGTATGCTCTTTCAACCATTTATTTTTACCAACCCTACGGTAACGGTTAGCCGATTTTGCATTATAAATCCAGTTGTCAAGGCCACGCAACAAGCCATTAGGTTGATGCTCCGGATTACCGCCTTCGGCGTAAGTGCTATCAACCAAAAACTTCTTCCCTGCCTTATCGCCATTCTTTTCTACAAACCACAATTTGGGAGGCTCAGCTACCAGTATGCCGTCATCAAATAAGCAAAGAGCCCGCGGCATCACCAGGGAATCCATAAATACTTTTCGTGTATCCATGATGCCGTCATGATTTGTATCTTCCAGTATTACGATTTTGCCTATCGGTTCCTGCTCTCCGTTGCCGGAAGTGTCCGGCATATAAGCATTCATTTCCACTGTCCAAAGCCTTCCTTGTTTGTCAAAGCTGGCAGCTACCGGAGCGCTTACCAATGGCTCGGAAGCGACCAATTGAATGTTGAAATTTTTTTCAAGAACAAAATGCTTTAACGTCTCTGAAGCCTCAATTACAGGCGACTCTTTCTTATCTAATTTTTTTCTAAGTTCTTCTTTTGTCAGTTTTTTATTTTCTGTCTGGCAACCTGTGCCTAAGATTAATACAGCGGATAAGAGTGCTGAAAAAAGAAAGCAGTTTTGTTTCAAATAATATCCTTTCATGTAGAGTTCTAAAAGATTTGATTGAATTTTTTATATCTGTGAATATGAAACGAATTTCCGAAAATATTTTTTATAAAGTTGCGAATTCCAAAAGTGAATATTGTAACGCGCGAACTTCTTTAGAGACATTAAAGTTAATCACAATCAGAAACATTCATATTCATCATTGCTAAAAGTCAACTTAATCTTTTTATTTAGGCTTATTTGCAGATTGTTTCATCATTAGAGGTATTTACCAAACCAACTGGTATTAATTTGGTGATTCGCAATGACTTTTGGGAAGGGATACAGTAAACAAAGAATTAATTGAAATTTTTATTTTTAATTTAAAATCTGATGCCGTCTGATCTGCGGTACCGATGGCGAATACTATGCTGCTCCGTCTTTTACTCCTTTAAAATATCCTACCGATTCTGCAATTCCGGGCAAAGGATCTTTCATATCTTTTTCAAATTCAATGCTGCAGTACCCGGGATATTTTATTTTGCGAAGCGCTTTTACTAAGGCTGGAAAATTAATTATTCCCCGTCCGGCTTCTATTGCTTTTCCGTCCTGTTCCGCTTTAGTTACATCCTTTACATGCATGTCGAAGATTCGTTTGTTGTATTTTAAAACTGCCTGCGCAGGATCAACTCCTGCACGTTGAGCATGACCAATATCAAGGCAAAGTCCCATGCGTGCATCTTTGTTCTTAATCAGATCATAAGCTATTTGCGGATTAGGATACAATTTATCTTCCGGACCGTGATTATGAATGGCCAGTTTAATATTGTATGATTTTACTTTTTGTTCTGAATAGTCTATCAAATCATGTTCAGGTACTCCAACGATTATGGACACACCCACATTTTTTGCATACTCAAAAGCCTGGTCAACTGCCTCTTTTGTTTTCATGTAGATAACGCCTACGCCGTAAATGTTGATGCCGCCGTCTTTATATTGCTTTACCACTTCATCAATTTTTTCTTTCGTGCTGTCATAAGGCAGGTGAAAATTTTTGATAGACATGTGATGAATATCGAGGCGTTGCATCATTTGTATAGATTGCGGGATATCGAAATTTAAAAATGTGTAATCGGCAATGCCTACCGGAAGATCTTTTGAATGTTCAAATTCATCAAAATGAAATGCTTCGCCCTTATTGAC
>DASSHD010000099.1:0-4224 GCA_035693085.1 Hanamia sp.
TTTAAAAATAATCTAAAAGACCTCGACCCTAACCCAGGTGTAATAAATTACGAACTAAGTACACCTTTGTTTAGCGATTATGATGCCAAAGACAGGTTTATTGTTTTGCCAAAAGGGAAATCTATAAAATATACTTCCAGCGGGCCTCTTGATTTTCCCGACTCTACATTTATTATTAAAAATTTCGCCTACAAAAATGTGGAACATCAAAAAATAATGATTGAAACCCGCTTGTTGTTTAAAGACCCCGAAGATAAAAAATGGAAGGTGATGGATTACTTGTGGAATGCTGCACAAACAGATGCCATCAAACATATAAGTGGTGCCAAATTGCCCATTACTTTGTTGGATAATGATGACAACAAAATATCAACGGTGTACGAGGTGCCCAACACCAATGATTGTAAAAGATGTCATATAAATAATGATGTACTTATACCAATTGGGCCAAAAGCACGCAACCTGAACTACATATTGCCGGGGCAAAAAGAAAACCAATTGATTCAATGGGCCAGATCAGGGATGCTTACAGGACTGCCGGATTTGGATTCAGTAAAACAACTTCCAAATTGGAAAGACTCTATTCATTTTAATTTGCAACAACGTGCAAGAGCCTATCTTGATATTAATTGTGCACATTGCCATTCTCCAGGTGGGGATGCCTACAACACCGGGTTATTTCTGCAATATGAGCAAACGAACCCCGACCATATAGGTATCATGAAAAAGCCTGTTTCTGCGGGAAATGGTGCCGGTGGCCTTAACTATGATATCATTCCGGGAGATGCAGCGCATTCTATTTTGGCGTATAGAATGCACAGCGTAGAGCCGGGTACTGCTATGCCGGAGCTATCGCGAAGTGTTGTTGATAAAGAAGGCGTAAGGTTGATAAAAGAATGGATAAACAAAATGCCACAGGGTAAATAAAAAAACTCTGATATATTTATCTGTCTATAAATTGCTAACAAGAGGATATTTTTTTCACCCTGTTTTCATGACGGCCACCTTCAAAGTCAGTATGAATAAAAACTTCAATCATTTTTTCTACTAATTTTTCTTCTACGAACCGCGCAGGAATACAAATAATATTGGCATCGTTGTGTTTGCGTGAAAGTTCGGCCAGTTCTTCGCCCCAACAAATAGCAGCCCGAATATTCTGATGTTTGTTTGCTGTCATAGCAACTCCATTGCCACTTCCACAAATTAAAATCCCGAAGGCTGCATCTTTATTTTCCACTGCCTCCGCTACAGGGTGTGCAAAATCAGGATAATCCACAGAATCCGGCGAGTACGTTCCAAAATCTTTCCAGCCAACATTTTTTCCATCAAGAAAAGAGATTATAGCTTCTTTGTAACTAAATCCTGCGTGGTCGCAACCAATGGCCACAGGTAATGATAAATTGAAAGGAGACATGGCAAAGAGTTTTTATTGAGTAAAGGTAAAAAAATGCATTAATAATGTATCCGGATTAACATATCCGGGTTTAATTTGAACAAAAAAATATTGAATGATCTTCGTGATTGATTGTATTAAAATTCTATACACTAATTTTATCCCCAAATATTTTTTTGAAAATGATAGAAAATAAAGTGGCTATTGTTACCGGTGGAAGCCGCGGCATTGGCGAAGCGATAGCAATTAAGTTAGCTGAAAATGGCGCTCACGTTGCTTTCTCGTATGTAAGCAGTGATGAAAAAGCGAAATCTCTTGAAGAGAAATTACTGTCTTTTGGAGTAAAAGCAAAAGCCTACAAAAGTAATGCTGCTGATTTTGCAGATTGCGAAAAAATGGTAAATGATGTAGTGAAAGAATGGGGAACGGTAGATATTCTTGTGAACAATGCAGGCATTTCAAAGGATAATTTATTATTGAGAATGACTCCTGAGCAATGGGATGAAGTGATAAAAACAAATTTATCAAGCGTTTATAATATGACCAAACATGTAATCAGGCCGATGATGAAATCGCACAGTGGAAGCATTATTAATATGAGCTCAATAGTAGGAATGAAAGGCAATGCAGGGCAAAGTAGTTATGCAGCGAGTAAAGCTGGAATTATTGGTTTTACAAAATCAATCGCTGCAGAATTGGGAAGCCGCAATATAAGATGTAATGCCATAGCGCCGGGATTTGTAGAAACAGATATGACTCATTACTTAAAAGAAGGCGAAGCGGCAAAATCATTTCTGGATAAAATACCTTTGGGCAGATTTGGAAGTGCGGAAGAAATTGCAAACGTTACACTTTTTCTTGCAAGCGAAATGAGCTCCTACATTACAGGACAGGTTATAAGTGTTTGCGGGGGGCTAAACCCATAAGACTGAAAATTTAAATTTAATAAAATAATAAAATGGAAGCGTACAAAAAACTATTAAGGAATAACAAGGAATGGTCGTCAGCACAAATAAAAGAGGACCCTGAATATTTTACAAGGTTGGTTAACCTTCAATCACCCGAAACATTATGGATAGGATGTAGTGACAGCCGCGTGCCTGCAGACAGGATTACAGGTACTCAACCAGGCGAAATTTTTGTTCATCGTAATATTTCAAATCTTGTAGTACATACTGATTTAAATCTATTAAGTGTGCTTGAGTTCGCTGTAGAGATTTTAAAAGTAAGGCATGTAATTGTTTGCGGTCATCACAATTGTGGTGGAATTGCTGCGGCTTTATCCCACAAAAGTTACGGCCTTATAGATCAATGGTTAGGAAATATAAAAGATGTCTATCGTCTCCATCGTGAAGAAATAGATGCAGAGCCTACTTATGAAAAAAAACATCAACTACTTACAAAATTGAATGTGAAAGAGCAAGTGATAAACCTGGCGAAAACATCTATTATTCAAAAAGCATGGAAAGAAAATAAATTACCCCATTTGCATGGTTGGGTCTATGATTTACGTGATGGCGTTATTAACCCGGTTTTCGAAATGATTGCCGATACTGCATTAGATCCTATTTTCGAGATCAATGATATTTAAAACACTTTTGAAATAGGGAACATTTTCTTAAAATCAGATTTAAAGGAAATTGAATTCGTATCTTGTTTCTCTAAAAGATTTAATATGACCTTAATTCATAACATTGGTAGTTTTTTTTGGAAAATATTCAAATCCATCTTTGTAAGAGATAAAGAGTGCTGCAAATAGATTTTAGATAAATATTTATTCCTCTATAAACAGCGCATTTTTCTGACAGAAAAAATTACTTTGAAAAATTTTTTAACTTACCTTCTTCTGGTTCTTTAAAAGCATCGTATGTTTTTAATATTCTTGTGATCCTTTTTGTAGGATTCTTTTAGATTAACAGGAGGGCGTCAGAACCTGTAGTTAACAATATATTTAGAATAATCTTTAAAAAAAATCAAAATCCCCATTCTTTGTCTGTTTACTGTTACACAAAATATATTCTTATATTTCAGCGGATTTTTTTTCTCAAAAAGTTGGTTTTAAAGACAATCGTCAATGCAAATTTATAATATCATCACGCTAATAATCGTATTAACAGCTACTTTCGGATACATTAATCTTCGGTTTATAAAATTACCCCGTACTATAGGTATTATGATTATCTCTTTGATTGCTTCATTGGTAGTGATAAGTATGGGCGCTACTTCACCTGCATTTTTTGAAAAGACAAAAGAAGAAATAGGACTTATAGATTTTCCAACTTTGTTATTAAAAGTAATGCTGAGCTTTCTTCTTTTTGCCGCTGCTATACATATTGATTCTAAAAAATTAAAGTCGGAGCGTGTTTCTATTATCACTTTTTCTACCATTGGAGTTGTAATTTCTACTTTTATTATTGGCACTTTACTATATTTTACTACTTCACTTTTTGGACTATCTGTCAATTATTTATATTGTCTTTTATTCGGAACATTAATATCGCCTACCGATCCGATTGCCGTAGTGGGGATTTTAAGAAAAGCAAAAATTCCTGAATCTCTTGAAACAAAAATAAGCGGTGAGAGCTTGTTTAACGATGGCGTAGGAGTTGTATTATTTATAACCGTGTATCAAATAGCTCAGATAGGTATTGAAAATACTTCAGGGTGGCAAATACTCTGGCTATTTATTAAAGAAGCCGGTGGTGGATTTCTTTTTGGGTGGCTGTTAGGATATGTTGGTTTTTTAGCGCTCAGGTCTATTGATAATTATGTAGTGGAAGTAATGATTACTTTGGCAATAGTAATGGGAGGTTATACTCTTGCGGACCAGA
>DASSHD010000100.1:0-7349 GCA_035693085.1 Hanamia sp.
ATGCCGGAATTGATGGTATTATTTTGGGAGGCACTTTGGGCGAATCAAGTGTTCTTTCTACAGATGAGAAAGAAAAGTTAGTAAAGTTTGCTATCGAAAAAGTTACTGGGAAAATACCGGTAATTTTAAATATCGCTGAAGGCAGCACCCGTGAGGCTTTACAACAAGTACAATATGCGAAAGACTGAGGTGCGCAAGGACTGATGGCGTTGCCACCTATGCGTTACAAGAGCGATCACAGGGAAACTGTGCAATGGTTTAAAGCGATTTCAAATGCTACGGATTTGCCGATAATCATTTATAACAATCCTATAGACTATAAAACTTTGATTACTTTGGAGATTTTTGATGAATTAACTGAATGTAAAAATATACAGGCAGTAAAAGAATCAACAAGAGATGTTACTAATGTAACACGCATGCGTAATCGTTTTGGCAATCGTTATAAAATTTTATGTGGCGTAGATACTTTGGCAATGGAAGAACTTTGTTTGGGGGCTGATGGATGGGTTGCAGGATTGGTTTGTGCATTTCCGAAGGAAACAGTGGCTATTTATCGTTTGGTAAAAGCAGGAAGAACAGAGGAAGCAGCAAAAATTTATCGCTGGTTTATGCCCTTGCTCGAATTGGATATTCATCCCAAACTGGTACAATATATAAAACTGGCAGAAGAACAGGAAGGTATTGGAAGTGAGGCAGTACGTGCTCCACGGCTTATTTTGGAAGGGGAGGAGAGGAAGAAGATTTTAAAAATTATCAATGATGGAATTGCTTCCCGCCCGGAACTTTCTGATTATTTGTCAATAAAAATTTAATAAACCGTAGGGGCAGGGTGTACCGCTGCCCAAAAAGGCCAACCGCAAGGGATTGCCCCTACGTAGAAAAAAAATTCATGTAAATTAGTGCCATAAGTAGTAATCAAAAATTAAATAAAATGTTTAAAGATGCAACGTCAGAAGAAATAAATAAAGCGATGAAAGAGGCGTGGGGCGCATTTCATCAATACAGAAAAATGCCTTTGAAAAAACGCGCTGATTTTATGCGTGCAATCGGGGAAGAATTAAAAAATAATGAAGATGAATTAGTTCAAACGGCAATGAAAGAAACCAATTTACCCGAAGCCAGATTGAAAGGCGAACTGGCAAGAACTATTTTTCAATTAAATCAATATGGTGAGGCAGCAGAAAGTGGTGAATGGTTAGAAGCAAGAATAGATACAGCTATTGATGACAGGAAGCCGCCAAAGCCTGATATTCGCAAAATGCTGATTCCTCTTGGCCCCGTAGTTGTTTTTGGCTCCAGTAATTTTCCTTTTGCTTATTCGACAGCGGGCGGAGATACTGCGTGCGCGTTTGCTGCAGGATGCCCTGTAATTGTAAAAGCTCATCCGGCACATTCGCAAACATCAGAGAAAGTTGCAGGAGTCATTTTAAAAGCAGTAAACAAACAAAATATGCCAAAAGGTATTTTTGCTCACATTCATGGAACAAGCTTTGAAGTAGGAAAAGCATTGGTAATGCATGAATTTACAAAAGCGGTTGGTTTTACAGGTTCGCTTGCCGGAGGAAAACAATTATTTGACTGGGGAAATCAACGGAAAGTTCCGATACCGGTTTTCTCAGAAATGGGAAGCATCAATCCTGTTTTTTTATTACCGGAGAAACTAAAAAGTTCTTCTGAGGAGATTGCTACAACTTATGCCGGATCCATCACGCAGGGTGTAGGACAATTTTGTACCAATCCCGGACTGATTATAGGAATAGAAGGCGATGATCTGCAAAAATTTATTAAAACTCTTGGAAAAGAAATTGAAAGAATAGTTCCTGCAAAAATGTTGCATCCCGGTATAGCAAAAGCGTTTGATGAAAAAAAAGAAAAAGCCCTGCATCAGAAAGATGTAACAACAGTTTCTGTTTCAGCAACTCCTAAAAAAGGAAATGAAGGAACACCTACAATTGCTACAGCAGCAGGCAAAGATTTTCTCAATAATCCTGTTTTGCACCAGGAAGTTTTTGGACCATATTCATTGGTGATACGTTGTAAAGACATGAGGGAAATGATTGAAGTTGCTAAACATTTGGAAGGGCAATTAACTTCCACATTAATGGCAACGGATAATGATATTCTTTCTAACGAAGAATTGGTAGAGAGTGTAAAAAATATTTGTGGAAGATTTATTTTAAATGGCGTACCAACAGGTGTGGAAGTTTGCCTGAGTATGCAGCATGGAGGCCCTTTCCCGGCAACAACTGATCCCCGGTTTACTTCCGTAGGCCCTGATGGAATTAAGCGTTTTGCAAGACCGATTGCTTTTCAAAATTGGGAAAATAAATTGTTGCCCGATGAATTAAAAAATGAAAATCCATTACATATCTGGCGCACGGTGAATAATGAATTGACTAAAGATGCGGTTCGTTGATCGTCCAACAGACAGGTTTTAAAAAAACTGAGAGGTGCTGTATTATAACCATCCGATGACTTGAAATAAATTTTTTATTAAGTACCAAATGTTATCTAACCCCATCACCAAAAAATATCCCAACTCATCTTTACAACGATTTGGCGGTTCAGTTTTTCATTGTATAGATGCGCATACCTGTGGCAATCCGGTTAGGTTGGTGGCTGATGGCGGCCCGGCATTGGAAGGAAATAGTATGAGCGAGCGACGGCAACATTTTTTAAAAGAACATGATTGGATAAGAAAAGGTTTAATGTTCGAACCACGTGGCCATGATATGATGAGTGGCAGTATTCTTTATCCGCCTTGCGATCCGCAAAATGATGTCGGTGTTTTATTTATTGAAACAAGTGGTTGTCTTCCTATGTGCGGACATGGTACGATTGGAACGATCACGATTGCTATTGAAGAAGAATTATTTCAGCCAAGGATTCGGGGAATTGTTCGGATGGAGACTCCAGCAGGATTAGTAACAGTTACCTATAAACAAGAAGGTAAAAAAGTTTCTTCAGTGAGACTAACCAATGTCCCATCATTTCTTGCAACAGAAAATATCGAAGTAGAGTGCCCTGATTTGGGTAAGCTAAATGTGGATATTTCTTATGGAGGAAATTTTTATGCCATTGTGGATGTTCAGGAAAATTTTACCGGCCTCGAAAATTATTCTGCGGGGCAACTAATTGCGTGGAGCGGAGAAATGAGAAAACAGATCAATGAAAATAATGAATTTGTTCATCCGGAAAACCCAACCATACATTCCTGCTCTCATATTTTATGGACAGGTAAAGTTTTAGATAAAAATTCAACAGCCCGTAATGCGGTTTTTTATGGCGATAAAGCGATTGACCGTTCCCCATGTGGAACCGGCACATCAGCGCGTATGGCGCAATGGTACGCTAAAGGAAAATTGAAAAAAGGAGAGAAGTTTATTCACGAAAGTATTATTGGAAGCAAATTTATGGGGCGTATTGAAGAAGAATTATTTGTTGCTGCTAAACCTGCAATACGTCCATCTATAGAAGGCTGGGCAAAGATTTATGGATACAATACCATTTCAATTGATTCAGATGATGATCCTTATGCTTATGGTTTCCAGGTAATTTAATATTTTCTATTTCTCTTCATTAAGAATAGGAATTCCCGTTATTTGTTCGTTTACTCTGAATTTTAAAAAATCTTTTATCGTATTTTAATTTATCATTTCTAATTTCGAAATAGGCAGCTACCATTTTTGTAAATCGTTCTTTTCCTGTAACTTTATAATTCAAAAATTGTCTTTATGGATATTTTACATTCTATTGAAATTAATCCTAAAATTATGATGGGAAAACCTGTTATTAAAGGAACACGAATTACCGTCGAATCAATTCTTGAAAAACTTTCCTGTGGAGAAACTATTGAAGATATCCTGGTCGCTTATCCCCACATTACCCGTGAAGATATTCAGGCTGCTTTAGCATTTGCTGCTCATAATTTAAAAGCAGATTCTATTTTTCCATTAGCTGTTTAATATGAATTTTGTTGCAGACGAAAGTGTAGATGCCCCGATTGTCCACAAATTAAGGGAGAATAAACACACTGTTTTTTCCATTGCTGAAAAACATGCCGGTATTGATGACGATGAGGTTTTAAAAATTGCATATAATACTAAATGTATTTTAATTACCCAGGATAAAGATTTTGGCGAACTTGTTTTTCGGTTGGGGAAAGCACATGAAGGTGTTTTATTGCTGCGGCTTTCAGGAATGAACCCTTATTTAAAAGCAGAATTGTGTTTTAATGTTATTGAACAGTATTCAAATAAAATACACGGGGCTTTTACTGTTGTATATAAAGAGTTTGTCAAAATAAGAAACGTTTAGAAAAGACATTATTTTATCCTGGTTAATTAAAGGTCTGGTTTGTAGTGCCCAAAATCAACTGGATGTATTTCTAAATGGTGCCTACCAGCTTCATAAACTGAGGATATATTTCTATTGGAAAATATAATTTTTCACAACAAAATTTATATTGATATTTTATTTTATATTGTGATGACAAAAAACTAAACAGCATTTCTTTCTAAATTTTAAAATTAATTTTATGATACTCTGGATTATTCTCGGCATCATCGTATTGTTGATCATCTGGATCATCAGCATGTACAACGGATTGGTAAAACTAAAAGTAAAAGTAGATAACAGTTGGAGCGACATCCGCGTTTATTTGAAAAAACGATACGATCTTATTCCGAATTTAGTGAACACCGTAAAAGGCTACGCGGCACATGAAAGCCAGACTTTTGAAAAAGTAACGCAGGCGCGTAATGCAGCCGTAGCAGTACCTCCGGGTGACGTGCAGGCAGCAGCGCAAGCCAACCAGGCATTAGGTGGCGCTTTAAGAGGATTACTCGCGATAGCAGAGAATTATCCCGACCTGAAAGCAAATCAAAACTTCCTGGAATTGCAATCTGCTTTGCAATCCATAGAAGGGGATTTGGGAAATGCCCGCCGGTATTACAATGCAACTGTGAGAGATTACAATACCGCCATCCAACAATTTCCTGGTGTAATCGTTGCCAACATGACCGGCTTCAAAGCGCGTGAATTTTATGAACTGGACAATGAACAGGAAGCTCAAAATGTAGAAGTAAAGTTTTAATTCATTGCAATGAAAAAGATTTTATTCATTTTTTTCTTTTCATTCGTATTTGTCAATACAAAAGCCCAGGAAGCCTTTACCATAAAGCATTATAGCGTAAATGTAAAAGTAAATAAAGACGCGTCCCTTGATATTTCAGAAATTATTGAAGTGCATTTTAATGAGGAGCGTCATGGCATTATCCGTAAAATTCCTTTCAAATATAAGGTACAGCCATTGCCTTCCGGAACTGAAAAAGCAAATCGTCAATTAGAATCCGGCGGTTATACCCGCACTATTATAGAAGACATACAAGTACCTGGCTGGAAATTCGATGTGTCCACATCGGGCGATTATAAAAATATAAAAATTGGTTCTTCAAATAAATATGTGAATGGTGACCAAAAATATTTAATCACTTACAGGGTATTAAACGCGATTAATTTTTTCCAGGATCATTCAGAATTATATTTTAATTTAATTGGCGATCAATGGAACACAACCATTACTTCTGCAGATTTTAGAGTTGAATTGTACAATGCGCTTCCTGAAACTCCATCATATTTTATTGCAACAGGAAGCTATGGTTCAAAAGAAAATAACACTGAAACAAAATGGAATGACAATAAAATTTTTACAGGCCATACCATAAAACCACTTAATGCCAATGAAGGGCTAACAATCGGTATTCAATTTCCAAAAGATTTTTTGACAAAGCCAGATTACAGGTTCCGTGGAATAGGGTGGCTGGTGATACCTTTTATAGTTTTTTGCGGGATGTTTTTTATCTGGAAAAAATGGGGAAAGGACGATGAAGTAACCGTACAGACAGAATATTACCCACCGGAAAATATTAGTCCGGGAGTATCAGGATATATAATAGATGGTAAGTTGAACCGGAGAGATCTTACAGCATTAGTTCCTTACTGGGGAGCAGGTGGTTTTTTAAAAATTAATGAGCTTGAAAAAACTTTTTTATTGGGCCTGATAAAAAACAAAGATTATGAATTTGTAAAGTTGAAAGAACTCCCTTCAAATGCGCTTCAGTTTGAAAAAACTTTGTTTGCAGGGATTTTTAAAACAGGAGATACGGTAAAACTAAGCGATTTAAAAAATGTACTTTATACAACTATGAACGCCGCTAAGGCACAATTAGAAATGGAGATTGACAGGGATGATTATTATGTAAAATATTCAAGAGGCATGGGGTGTGTTTTTCCTGTGTTGGGAATAGTGACTCTGGCTTATGGTATTATCAATCTTATAGATGATTGGGAGAAAAATCTCTGGTTGGGTATTTCACTTATTGTGGCAGGAATTATATTACTGGCCTTTGGTTCATTAATGTCGAAGAAAACACAAAAAGGTACTTTGCTGTATCAAAAGTTATTAGGGTTCAAAGAATTTATTAAATCGGTAGAAAAAGACCGTCTGCAGGAATTTTTAAAACAGGATGAAAATTATTTTGATAAAGTGTTGCCGTATGCCATCGTGTTTGATATGGCCGATAAATGGAAAGATAAATTGAAAGGCCTCGAAGTGCCACCTCCCAAATGGTATTCGGGAAACTATGCAGGAAGTAATTTTAATACTGTGATGTTTATGAACAGCCTCGATCATTCTATGAATGCTATGACTAATAGTTTTTACAGTTCCCCTCACAGCAGCGGTAGCAGCGGAGGTAGTTTCGGTGGTGGTGGCGGATTTTCCGGAGGTGGATTTGGTGGAGGTGGAGGAAGTAGCTGGTAAAAGTATAAGGATCTATGAAAATAGGAATCCTCTTTAAAAGTTGGTTTACTGCCTTCAATAAAAAATATAACCTTCATCCCTAATTGAATCAATCATTTCTGCCAATATCTCAACCAGTCAATCATCCGGCTGGTAAACCCATATTCGTTATCAAACCAGGCAACTATTCTTACATGATTTTCTATTACGGCAGTTTGAGTACCGTCAATAATACAGGAGTGCGGGTTTCCTTTTATATCAAGCGAAACCAATGGTTCTTCAGTATAATCAAGGATTCCTTTGTATTCAGTTTTAGCCGCAGTTTTAAATAATTTATTGATTTCTGCGGCCGAAATATTTTCCTTTAACTGAATGGTGAATTCGGCCATAGCGCCATTCGCAACCGGTACTCTTGTGGAGAAAACATTTATTTTATTCTTTAAAGATGGGAGTAAGCGATTTAACGCTATGTTCAGATCTATAGCTACCGGAATAATAGATTCGGAGGCTGCCCTGCCCCTGCGAAATTGCTCATGTGGTGAAT
>DASSHD010000101.1:0-4620 GCA_035693085.1 Hanamia sp.
ATCGGCCTTAACGGATTCCGTTATGAAAGCCATTTTCGCTACAGCCTCCAGCACAGCGCTGTTATATACCGCTTTGTCCGCCGTTTTTCCCCACGTAAACGGAGCATGATTACCCACTAAAATCATTTCCATTTCTTCATAACTTATATTCTTTTCTTTCAGCGCATTGATGATTTGAAAACCGGTTTGATATTCGTAATCGCCTTGTATCATTTCGTCATTCATTGGTGCTGCACATGGAATATCGTAGGTAGTGTGGTCTGCGTGTGTCGTTCCATAAATGGGGATATCTCGCAGACTTTGCGCCCACGCGGTAGCATAACAGGAATGCGTATGTGAAATTCCTCCTATCTTTTCAAAATGCTTGTAAAGAACAGCATGAGTCAAAGTATCAGAGGAAGGACGCAAATTTCCTTCAACCGTTTTTCCATCAAAATCAACAATGACCATTTTATCTGCAGAAAGTTCTACATAAGGAACCCCACTTGGTTTGATGGCGAAAACACCAGCGTTTCTATCTGCAGCACTGGCGTTGCCAAAAGTAAAAAGTACCAGGCCGAGTTCTGGCAATTGCATATTGGCCTTGTAAGCGAGTTCTTTTATTTCATCATATTTACTCATTGCTCAATAAATTTTCCCAGCGTTTTATATTTTTCATACCTCTTTTTATAGAAGTCCACATTTTTTTTATTGGGTTGATATTCGGCATCGAAACCCTGGCCCATAGCAGCCATGGCATTTTCTACTTTATCATAAATGCCTGCAGCAGTTGCAGCAAACATGCCGGCGCCAATAGCGCATGTCTGTTCCGATTTGTGAATCCGTATAGGCATGTCCATTACATCAGCCATTACCTGCATGATATAAGGAGATTTCTTTGCAACGCCACCCAAACCAATTAAACCTTTTACCGGAACACCTTCATCATTAAACCTGTCAACAATTGCTTTGGCACCAAAACAAGTCGCTTCCACCAATGCTTTGAAAATACGCGGCGCATCTGTACCAAGATTTAAATTTATAATGGCAGCTTTCAATTCCTGGTTAGCATCGGGAGTTCTTCGTCCATTAAGCCAGTCAACGTCCAATTCATCATTTTCATTTAACGGAAGTTTTGCTGCCTCAACAGAAAGTTGAGTAATAAATTTATCGTGTAATTCTTTTTGTAATAAGTCCGCAGTTGCTTCATCAATCACCTCAGAGTCCTTCAAAATATTTTTAAAGGAATTTAAAATCATATTTCTGAACCAGGCGTAAGTATCTCCAAATGCAGATTGGCCCGCTTCCATACCAATCATGCCAGGAATTACTGAGCCGGGTACCTGGCCGCAAATACCTTTTATTAATTTAACTTTTACATCGTCCATTGGCGCAACCAACATATCACAGGTAGAAGTTCCCATTACTTTACTAAGATGATAAGGTTCTATTTGTCCGCCGACTGCGCCCATGTGGGCATCGAACGCGCCAACGCCAATAATTACGTCAGTGGATAAACCCAAACGCTCTGCCCATTCCTTTGAAAGATTGCCTGCAGGTTTATCGGATGTATAGGTATCTGTAAATAATCTTGAAGTAAAACCATCAAGCAATGGGTCTAATGAAGTGAAGAATTCATTGGGTGGTAATCCTCCATATTCCATTGCCCATAATGCTTTGTGTCCGGCAGAACAAACACCGCGTTTCATTTGATGAATATCATTTCCTCCGCTTAATAAAAATGGAATCCAGTCGCAATGCTCCACCCATGAGTAACATTTGTTTTTAACGGAGATGTCTGTACGAAGAATATGCAGCAACTTTGCCCAAAACCATTCTGAAGAATAAATGCCACCCACAAACTGAAGATAGTTGATGCCGGATTTTTTTGCGTGTTCATTTATTTCCGCCGCTTCTTTGGTAGAGGTATGATCTTTCCACAAAACAAACATAGTATTAGGATTCGCTTCAAAACCAGGAAGTAAAGCCAATGGCGTTCCTTGTTTATCTACCGCTACAGGGGTTGAACCTGTTGTATCTACAGAAATCGCTTTTATATTTTTTGCAACTTCATCACCTGCTTTTTTTAAGCAATCCTTTATTGTTGCTTCCAGCCCTTCAATATAATCAAGCGGGTGTTGCCGGAATTGATTTTGACTGGCATCGCAATACAAACCATCTTTCCAGTGTGGGTAATAAAATACGGATGAAGAAATTTCATTTCCGTTCGCAGCATCCAAAATAACAGAGCGTACAGAATCGGTTCCGTAATCAACTCCAATAACATAAGATTTATCCTGTATCATAAAAAGCAATCTAAAAAAGAACAAGTTAAGGATATTTATTATTAGTGTCAAAATAACATTTATATTTTGAAAATTTTTTTTACGATAGCTCAAACGTTGACTGAACTGTTGAGTTGGGCTGGGATTTTTTCTTTTTCGGATATATCCATTTTGTACCCAATTGTCTCCAATTATTTTTCATCCTTTCCTAAGCTGTCAAATATTTCAGATAAACTTTCTGCTATTGCTTCAGGTGAAGGCAAATATTTTTTATAATCTTTTGGCAGTTTGGGCGTTACTTTATAGGTAGTTACTCCAATAGGTTGATTTAATTCTTTCAAAGCGTAATCAACGGTAGTACGGTTTTTCTCTTTACAAACAATGATTCCGATAGATGGATTTTCATCTTCTGTTTTTACTTTGTCATTCAACACCGACAAATAAAAATTCATCTTACCTGCATATTCCGGTTTAAATTTTCCTGTCTTTAAATCTATGGCGACCAGCGATTTTAGCCTTCTGTGATAGAGTAAAATATCGATGCTAAAATCTTCTTCTAATGCAAGCCGATACTGATTGCCGATAAATGCGAAGTCGCCGCCCATTTCCATTAAAAACTTTCTGATATTTTTCATTATGGCCAACTCTAATTCCCTTTCATTGTGTTCCTCGCTGATTTCCAAAAACTCAAAATTATATTCATCTCTTACAGCCAGCTTTGCCTGTTGTTTATATTTTTCAGGTAATGCCTTTTCAAAATTGGTTTGACCTAACAAAAACTTCTCATAGCTTTTCCCTTCAATATGATGTATTACTACGCTTCTTGTCCAGCCATATTTTTTACTCATTCGCATATAAAATTCCCGCTCTTGTCTGTCTTTGCATTTATCCATTATGCTGAGATTATGGCTCCAGCCTATTTCTCCAATCAATGGTTGGAGTTTTACATCCTGGTAATATTCTTTGTAAAACTTCCGCATGTACCAAAGGTTTTGTACAGAAAAACCAGTAATACCCGGGAACTCTATTTGCAAGTCAATAGATAAATTTTCAACAATGGATTTCCCCCATTTATATCTATCCTGTTTTTCCACAATGCTTTTTCCTATCTCCCAATACAGCTTGATTAAGGCCTTATTTACCTGCTTCATCGCCTCGTATTGAGATTGGTATATTTTCTCCTTTATCTCTGTAACAAAAGCTTTGTAGTCTTTATTGATTTGTTGCTTTGCCATAATTGTAAATATAATATTTCTTAAAAACCTCAAATCACAAATTGTAACCACCTATTTCCTTTATCCAAGCGGATGATGCTTTGTTAAATGACCAGTTAATGTCTCCAACTTTCAAACATGGTTCATGTCTGCACGAACCAATTCGTATTCCTTACAAATGCAGTAAATAAACTTTTATTCATAATTTCTATTTTTTATTGCATAAGGATTAAAGATCCTTATTATCCGGATAAATAATTTGTATATCCACGCCTTTGCTCTGCATGAAATTTATTATTGGTAACAGCTTATCAATATAAATCTTCGAGTTAATATATTTTATTTTCCCGTTTTTCATTTCGACTTCCAAAACATTGAAAGACATTGCTGTAAATTTGGTAGTAAGATCAATGATAAAAGCACTGATATCTGCCTTTTCATCATTTTTCAAAGTGGCTGTAATCTTTTTGATTTCGTCATATTTGAATATTCTTTTCTTATTTAAAAATTGAAGAAAAAATATTCTTTTAAAGAGCACGACTAATTTATCCTCTTCAGCAAAAATATATTCAATCGCATTTAAGGGTAAAACCACAAAAATAAAGACTCCTATTACAACACTGATTACTTTAGAGTTTTGGTTGAATTTTGTTAATAGATATGAAACAACACTGAAAACTACAATATTCATAAAATAGTACCTAAATCTACCGCCACTTTCAGTAATAATTGCGGATTCCGTATCATTCCTAATTGCTTCTTTATGTTTCATTTTATTGCTTTTGTTCGAGGTTAGGTGCAGCCTGAGTTTGCGGTTTATCTTCCGGGTGATCGCTAGCAGGGCGTTGTATTGTAGAAGTTGAAGGAACAGTTGACGGTTTGGTTGGGACATTATTTTTCATAATGAAAAATAATAGTGCACTTCTTATTTTATTGATTTTATTACTCATTATTGTATTTTGATGTTGTCTAGAGAGGTTTACCCCTTTCCAATTTTGACTATAAATTATACCTCTCGCTTTTAAAAACTTTTATATTACACTAAACTTTCCTTCTTGGCCATTGTGATAGAATTTATATTTCAACTCAAAAACTATTTTTACTTCTCTCTATTTTTAAGCATTATCATCTCTTTTCAACTA
>DASSHD010000102.1:0-2700 GCA_035693085.1 Hanamia sp.
CTCATTAGTTTTGCTAAAAGAGAATCTATATTTCCGGTCGTAATTAATATTAATCCATCCTTTTTAAGATACTTATCAATTAATTGAATTGTACCCAAAGGATCAGGCAAATGTTCAATTACGTCAAACATCGCAACAACATCAATCTTGCCAATTCTTTCAGCAGTTGCTTCATCATAGTAATCAGTCAAAACTTTATTTCCACGATCTATTGAATATTGTGCAGCATCTTTTGAAACTTCCAAACCTATACAATCGAACGAATCTCTGGCTTCATCCAGGAAATAACCATAGGCACTTCCCAATTCGAGTAATTTTAAATCCGCCTGGTTCTTTGTTAATGATTTAAAAATCCTAACACTTTTCGCAAATTCTTTCCTGAGAACTTTTTCACTTGCAGCATAATCTCCATATCCATATTGCTGGCCTCCCTGAAAGTAGGATTTATCATAGATACCTAATAAATCAAAGCCTTCGGGAATCCTGGTATAAACCATTTTGCATTTTCTACATTTCATTATATCAAAATTTTCTTTTTGATACAGAAAATCAGTGTTGTTTGATCCACATATTTTACAAATTATTCCCTCACTAACCATTTCGATAATTATTTTTCGAATAACAAAAATTTAATACAAATCAGATAATACAATATTATTGTGTACTATTTAGAATTAAATCTTTCCTTATTCCAGAAATCAATTGAGCTATAATTCCTAACGACCACAATAGAATGGAAACCATAATACCAATCGCAGTTGCAGTTGTAAAACCTTTCCCTTGAAATATAAATGGTAACCCCCAAATTAAAGCACTCAAAAGAATAATTGAGGAAAGCAATGAAAAGAATCTGTAGGGAGCAAATACTGTAGCGATAAACAGAATTTCCTTAATAGTACTTAAACCGGTTTTATAATTAATCGTACTTTTCCCGGATAACCGTTTATTGATTTTAATTGGAATTTCTAAAACATAATCACCAAAGTGGACAAAAATGATTGTCATAACATCACTGAATGCCATGCCACTTGGAGCCAATCGAACATATTTGCGTGCCAGTTCTGTCCGGTATATTTTCATTCCTGAGTTAATATCATAAACCGGAACCTTAATTAATAATTTTACAAAATAGCGGATAAGTGATTTACCAATTCCTCTTATTTTACTTGCATTTTTTTGGTTGAACCTTCCCCCGATAACAAGATCAGCCCCCGTGCTTGTAATGGTATAGTATAAATTCAGGATGTCTTCAGTACAATGCTGCCCATCTGCATCAACTGTAATTACATAATCAGTATCTGCAGAGCAAATGCCAGATTTTATTGCATTACCATATCCTTTGTTAATCCTGTGTTCAATAATTTTTATGAAATCTAACTCTGTAAGCTTTCTAATTATTTGACTTGTATTATCTGTGGATCCATCATTAACAATAATTATTTTAAATCCATGCATAATTGCAAACGATTTAAATTCTGTTAGAACCTGAGGTAGATTTTCAGCTTCGTTGAATGCAGGGATAACAATTCTTAACGACATAAAAAATCTAATTGATTAAAGTAATATTAATTTTATTCGCAGAGTCCTGATTCAGGGAATAATAAATAAACTTATTATCTCTATTTTTCCCTAAATAGGACTTATTTTCCTCCAGCAGAATAATTCCCTGAGACTGCAAATAATAATAAGGATCTGAATTTTTTGTATCCTTATTGAAAAAAACAACGGGCACTTGCAGCTTATTCTTTTGAGGTAATTCTTTATTCATATCATTTTTAATACTCAAATAAGAATTATAATTCTTTCCCCAGAAACCACTTTGAATAGCGGTTCTGTATCCATAAAGGTTTAAAACGATCATTAAAGGAACAATGATATGCAGCAATGTCCCTTTCTTTTTAGCAAAAAAGAGAATTAAAATATTAATCAGTCCAATTATAATTACAGGACCGTAATACCTTGTTTCCTGTACAAATGTCCAATAAGGTTTTGTCCAGGTTTGTCCGGGATCATTTAATGTAAGGAAAGTAAGAAATCCAATTATTAAAGCACCGGCAGATAGAGAAATATTAATTGAGTTTTGAATAGCTGAGTTTTGAACCAGGTTTTTTTTTGAAAAAAACTCTTTAATAAATAAGTAATAAAAATAAATGGTAATTAAAATGGAAAGCCAATTGAAATGAAAACTTATTCCTAAATGATTTTTTATTAAATTTTCAAAAACCCATTGATATACACTACCAAAAACAAAAAGAAAGCCGTTGAAATGTGATAGCTGATTCCAGTGAATATTTCCTTTAAAAACATCAAATGAGCTTGCAATCTGCATTTTGCCTACTATTAAATAGTTCAAAATGTAAAAGAACAATACAGCCGCAATAGTTGTAGAGAAAATTATCAAAAATTCCTTTAATCTTTTAAAAGTGTTTGCTTTTTCTTTTAAGATAAATGAAAGTATAGGATATAGTAGAAATGGAAGAAAACTATATTTAACGAAATAAGCAATGCCAAGAGAGATTAAACTAAATAAAACATTCTTGTATTTTTCATTTTTCTGGTACTTTAAATTAAAATAAAACCCCCATAAACATAGTACTGTTGCTATTGTATCTGAAGCAGAAAACTCAACGAAAGGTGCAATTGTCACAACAAAGAATAGAATAATAAATTTTCTTTTGTAATTATCCAATTTCAGGTGCT
>DASSHD010000103.1:0-4388 GCA_035693085.1 Hanamia sp.
TGTGTGCTTGCCTTTACCCATGATTGCTTTTAATTCCTGCCGTTCGGCATCAGTTAATGTTACTTTATAATGTACCATCGTCTTTTTGGATGGTAAAGATAGGTTATTTTAACAGACATTATCTATTTGACATGACACTAGCAATTATTGCAATGGTATGTGTTCCTGATTCAGTAAAAGAAAGTTGAATTTGATCTCCCTGATTATAATAATAATGTGTTTGTGAAGGCCCATAATCAATCCATTCGTAGCCTGAAGGATCTCCAGAAGCGCCTAAAGCTTCAAACCCATACGAGTAATTTTCTCCAGTGCAATAGCTTGAGGGATAATCTACTGGATAAATTCCGTAAGATTGTTCAGGCGTTCCTACTGCAATAGCCATGTGAACAGAATAGTTGCTGCAAGCATTTATCTTAGCTGTTAATGTTACTCCGCCATTTCCAACTTTTGTAACAGACACTGAGCTTCCATTGGGTGAAAGACTTATAATTCCGGATGGGCTTGCACTCCATGTAACTGTTCCATTGCAGGGCACATTGCTAACCGAATAAGTAGAAGTTCCAGAGCAGAGACTTGAATTTCCACTGATTGTTATTGAAGGGGGTGTGAGGGAAACTATGCTTGAATTGGTTGCATAATTATTTCCATTAGCAGTTACTGTTGCAGAAATATTATTTTGGGAAGCGCCACAAACTGGAGTGAGTGTTAATGTATTTGTTGTTCCTGTTGAAATTGCTTGAGGTGCAGGATTACCATTAAACAACCATCCATTAGTTGCGGAACCAAGATTCCAGGTATAATTAGTAATTCCCGTTGTACCATAAACATTTGTAACTGCAAATGTTTGTGGTGTTGTTGAACCACATTGAAAAGAAAGCGAGACTGGTAAAGTAAATGATACAGGTGGAGGCGTTTCTTCAATTGTAATTTTTCGTATTAGAATTGTTTGGCTTGATATCCCAATTTGTGGAATTGCGGCAATTACTAAATATGGCTCAAATGATGCCAAAGAATAATAGTTGAATATATAATCCGTAAAGGTTGTACTTGTTATTTGTTGGCTCTGTTTTAGACCTCCGGAACCGCTTGCATCAATAACACCTGTTCCGTTACATAAAGTATTACCACCATTTCCTCCGTTATTTAAATCAAGTCTAACGCAAAGCGTTAGGTTCAGTTTGCGTTGGTTTGATAAGTGCTGCATTCAAAGTAATTTTATAAGAGTAGCCTTGTTTGAAATTTACTGTTGTTGTATATTCGGTTCCTTGATTCTGGCTTCCATTAACAATTTCGCTCACCAGATTTATTGATTTATCTAAATTGTCATAAGTCGATTGTCCAATTGCTGTAAGATGAGCAATAGTACTATTTGTTCCATTAATAGTTGCAGGTACATTCGTCGAAGAAGCAAAGATATTGCAACCTGAAGCGCCTGTCCATGTTTGATAATTAATGATTGTTTGTGAAAAGCCTATTGATGTGAAAATATTAAGAAGTACCAATAAGTAAAGTCGAGATGCGATGATCTTTATCATAAAAATTGTTTTAGTTGATGAGAATTTTATTTGTTATTTTTCTAAATGAATTTGAAAGCCAACACCAAATTTTAATTCATTATTTGCACCTGAGAAACCCACAACTTTTGTTGTGGAGTAAGTAATAATAAATTCTAATCCCACTGAAGTATTAAAAAATATAACGGGGCCACCTGAAAATGAAAAAGTATATAGATGTTGACCTTTCTCTTGTCCTTTTCCCGTAATACTTCCATAAGCATAACCGGATTCGGCAAAAAGATTGACTATATTTTCGGCATCAAGAAAATAATATCTTACAAATGGGCCAATATTAATAATGGTGCTTGTGTTTCCAACATTATTACTTACATAAGTAAGTGAAGGGTTTAACCCAGCTGTAAATTTATCCCAAAGAAAATAACCTACTAACGGCGTAATTTGAAAATTTGTTTGCTTAAACTGTGCAGCCGATGTGCTTGAACTTTGCAATTGAGAAAAACTTGCATTTCCTCCTACCAACCAGTTGTCTTTTGTAATTTGGCTTTTAGCATTAAAGATAAAAAACGTAGTTGTAAAAATTAATAGTCCTTTTTTCATATTGAATTTGTAGTTCAGTTAGTAATAGTTTTTGTTATTCCTGCAATTAATATTTTTCACTTGTTTTGAACTCCCACCACCACCTCCGGCGTTCTCACTCCTGGTTTTATTTCTCCATTAGAAACTACAATATCATTTCCCCATTTTACTGCTGTGGTTGTAACCTGTGCCGGATAAGGATAATCGCCAACCTTAGTCCATTTGTTTGTTGCCGTATTGTATAATAATAGCCCTTTGTAAAATCCTTTGTGGTGAATGCTCAACGCATTTTTCTCTTTGGTTAATTTTTCTTTTTCTTCTTCAGAATTGGCATTGCCAATTTTAGAAATATAAGTTTCAATTTTATGAAAAACGATTCCGTTATCACCACCAATCATCAGGATATAATTTTTATCAATGGCAACTCCGGCGGCAGCGGAAAGATTAGAAATATTTTTTCCGTCAGAAATATCAGCACATTTTTTCCATTGCTGTTTTTGAATATCGAAAGCAAAAACAGTATGATGCAATTCACTGATTCCGGATGGTGTTTTTGTTCTGCCGCCAATGACAAATATTTCTTTTCCATGCTTTCCGTTTTGGGCTACTGCAGTTGCATTTGCCAAAGCAACCGGCAAACCGGGCAGCACTTTCCATTGCGGATTTTTATCATTCAAATCGAGGCTAAAAAAACTGTTGGAAGAATTATTGGCTTCATCTCCACCTGCCGCATACACTACATTACCGATATGCGTAATCGCAACGTTCGTTAAAGCCAAAGGCATAGCAGGCAAAGAAATAATGGAGATTTCTTTTTTATCCGGATTCCATTTTATCAAATATGCTTTATCAGAAATTCCATTTTTATTTTCGCCGCCCGCATATACGATTCCTTTTTCTGTGGAAGTGTTGCCGCAATAAGCAATTGGTTCAGGCAAAGTGCTTTTTACTTTTTTATTCCAAACAAAATCTTTTCCTTCTTTTTGCAAAACAAAAATTTCATTGGAATAATATTTTTTACCTCCTTCCCAGGGCAAACCATCAGGGAAATTAGCGCCACCTGCAACTATGAACACGTCATTACTAACACCATTGATAGCTCCGGCAAATCCTAACGATTTTTCTTGTCCGGCTGAAGGAGGCACTTCCGCTGCTACTTTCCATTTTATCAAAACTTCACTTTTCTTTTTTACTTGTGCTGTTGATGTCATGGAAAAAAAAATTAATAGAAATAAAATAATCTTGTTCATTCTTAATTTTTTAAAAAGGAAAACGGATCATTATAAATCGGTCTTGGAGGAAACCGCAAGCATCTCAGCCGTCCGATACACCACGTTTAGGGTCGGAACGCTTTAAGCGATCTTTTTGAGGGTTGCCAACCTTTGAAAGGTTGGCAACCCTTATAGAATTAACGCGAACAAAAGCTTTCAAAGTCCAGAGCTGTTACATCTTTTTTAAACGATTCAAATTGTTTACTGCTCATGTTTTTAACAGGAAGCCTGAATTCACCACAATTTAATCCAGTTAATTTCATGTAGGCTTTACCGGTAGCAATGCCGCCATATTTTCCCAATAAAGTAATCATGTCAATAGATTGTTGTTGCAATGCCTGTGCTTTTTTTAAATCATTTTTTTGGAAGGCAGCTATCATGCCATAATAAAGGGGGGCAGCGTAGTTGAAAGTACTTCCCACGGCACCTCTTGCGCCAACCGCCAACGCAGACAACATGTTTTCATCTCTTCCCCAAAGCATATCATATTTCTTATTTTGAAAATGAAGACAGGAAAGAAAATCCATAAAATCTTCGTGAGTGTATTTGATACCTGCAAAGTTGGGTATAGTGCCATCTACCTCTTTTAATAAATCAATCATTGAAACGTTGCAACCATTTAAAACAGGGATGTGATAATAATAAAAAGGCATATCCGGAACTGAAGCGGCTATTATTTTACAACAATCTGCCAATGCCGCCGCATTCGCAGGTTTAAAATAAAAGGGAGCCGTAAATGAAACTGCATATAAGCCTAACTGTTGTGCATATTTTGCCAGATCAATACAATCTGAAATGCAGGTTCCACCGAGCAAAGTCATTACCTTAAAATCTTTATCATTTTTGGTAGCATCCGCCCAGGCTTTTATTGTCAATTTTTTTTCATTGAAAGTCATTGAAACCCCTTCGCCGGTAGAACCACAAATGAATGCACCGGTCACTTTATTGTGTTTTAAAAATTGGTAGTATTGTGGAATCAATTTGAGATTAAGTTCTCCGTTTTTATCCATTGGAGTAAAAGGAG
>DASSHD010000104.1:0-6693 GCA_035693085.1 Hanamia sp.
ACAACAATTAAATCACATTCTTTATGCGCAAAGACAACTTTATAAACTTTTCAGAAAAGATGAAAGACATCATATTATTTAGTCGAAAACTGCCAACAATAGGAAACGAACTTGTGGTTAAGCCACTGCACCTGCCCAGGGATATTCATATTATTCATCAATGGGTAAACCAGCCACGCGCTAAACAGTTCTGGCAAATGGAAGGATCAGTTGAAAACCTATACAGGCATTATGAAGATTTTTTGAATGCCGGAAACGGGTACTCACTAATGTGTTTTTTAGATAATAAACCTGTTGCACAAATAGATTATTATAAAGTCGCTGCTGATGAAGTAAAAGAACATTTCGATTACAAAGAAACAGACTTTGGAATTCATCTGCTTATGGGAAATTATAATGAACCCATCCCACATTTAACGAGAGATGTAATGATTACGGGACTTGCATTTCTTTTTACCCTTGATATTGCCAGGATAATCGGGGAGCCGGATGCCCGAAATGACAAAGCCAATAAGTTAGTAGTTGATGTTGGTTTTCGGTTTATTAAAACCATTCAGATGTCTTATAAAACAGCTAATCTCTACATGTTTGATAAGACGGATTTTAATAAAAAGTATGAAGATCCGAAGAAGTAATATTCACAAAATCTTTTAAAAAATTTTTATGTTTACACTTGATGAAAGCAGGGGGCTTGCCCTTGCAAGGGGAATTATTGTGTTTCTTATTGCGCCTATTCATTGCGTAATGGTTTATAGCACTCCTGAAGTAAAGCATGGAGCCCTCGGAAAAATCATGGCATTTTTTGCCGAAAATCCTGGTGCGCATTTGTTTATGTTTTTGATGGGAGCATTTGTTGCCTTTTCAAAAAAGAAGAGCTATAAATCAATATTGAAGCGATTTTTGATGCTGTTATTAGCAGGATGGCTTTTAAATACAATCAAATTTGTCATTCCTCATTTGCTCCATCTCTTACCTGAAAACTTTTATACTGAAAATCATTTTATACAAGACAAATACATTGGCTGGCGTTTGTTTTTTATCAATGACATTCTTCAGTTTGCAGCATTTGCATACCTGATATGTACCCTGATCAGAAGATCTTTCTCTCCAATGTTGATCACCTGCATTGCAGGGTTGGCAACACTTTTACTTTCTCCATTGACATGGGACAAGGGAACAACCGGAAATTTATTTTTCAATGTATTTATTGATTTGCTGGGAGGGTTTCCTCCAAAGACCTATTTCCCTTTGTTTCCCTGGCTGTTTCACTGCCTTTCAGGGATGGCGTTCGCTATACTTTTTCAAAGGAAGTTGCTTAGCCCCAATGTATTTTTAGGTACAGGAATAATATTCGTATTGCTTGGCCAATTCATTGCAACGTATGAACCATCGGCCTGGAATCTTACTTTTTTCAGAATGGGTCCCGGTGGCACTCTGTTTCATGATGGCATTACCATATTATGGATCAGTATTTTCGTTTATGCCAGAAAAAACATCCGGAATAACATGGTGTTCCGATTTTTTGAATGGTGCAGCGATCACATTACGTCCATTTATTTGGTACAATGGTGCATCATCATGTGGCTGCTGCCATGGGTAGGTTACGAAAAGTCCGGACTTCTACAATCCTTGTTACTAATAGCAGCAACAAGCCTTATAAGCCTTTATATCTCAAACACCATTACAAAAAAACAAACCTAGACCAATGAATAGCACAATTATTTATGATATTGCCGGCATAGGAATCGGCCCTTTTAACCTGGGTCTTGCCGCCTTGTTGCATCCCGTCAAAGAATTAAAGACGATCTTTTTTGAAAAGAATAATTCTTTTAACTGGCATCCGGGTATGATGATCAGCGGGACAACGCTCCAGGTACCCTTTTATGCTGACCTGGTAACACTGGCCGATCCCTGCAGCCGGTTCTCCTTTTTTTCTTTTTTAAAATATAAAAACAGGTTGATCCGGTTCAGTATTTATGACCACCATTTCATTTCAAGAAAACTATTTAACGAGTATTGTAATTGGGTTGCATCTCAATTATATAATCTTCAATTTAATTGTGAGGTTAACTTAGTTACTTATAATCAAAAGAAAGGGTTTTATGAAATCCAAATTACTAACGGTAATGAACAAACGAAATTTTATGCAAAGCATATTGTATGTGGAATTGGCACTGAGCCTTTTGTTCCTCCTTTCTGTGCAACGCTTTTAGGAAAAGCTGTTTTTCATTCGGCATCCTATCTTTATCAAAAAGAAAATCTTGCACAACAAAATGCGGTTACTGTTATCGGCTCTGGGCAGAGCGCTGCGGAAATATTTTTTGATTTGTTGCAAAACGTATCTGGTGATTCAAAAAAACAATTAAGCTGGGTAACCCGTTCGAAAGGATTTTCCCCAATGGACTACTCCAAGCTTGCATTGGAATTGACTTCTCCTGACTACATCAAACATTTTTATCATTTACCAGAGCATAAGAAAACGGAAGTGCTTCAAAGTCAGAGTATGCTTTATAAAGGAATTAATTTCTCTTTGATTGACCGGATTTATGATAGAATGTATGAATTAGCAGAGGACTTTGGAGAAATACCTGCGCGGTTATTAACCAATATGGAACTAAGAAATGTAACAGAGAAAAATGGAAAGTATTTATTGGATTTTTTCCACCTGCATCAGGAAAAACATTACCGGCAATCTACCGACATTGTAATCCTTGCTACTGGCTACCAAAACACTTTTCCTGATTTTTTTGCACCAGTCGAAGAACGAATATGTTGGAAAAATAACGGAGATATAGACATTGCCTTTAATTATTCAATTGATGTAAATCGTTCTGAAATCTTTGTACAAAACGCAGAACTCCTAACACATGGTTTCAACGCACCTGATCTTGGTATGGGGCCGCATCGAAACGCCATTATTATAAATTCCATTATGGGTTATGAATATTACCAGGTTGAGAAAAATGTTGCATTCCA
This sequence comes from Hanamia sp., assembly GCA_035693085.1. Classification (GTDB taxonomy): domain Bacteria; phylum Bacteroidota; class Bacteroidia; order Chitinophagales; family Chitinophagaceae; genus Ginsengibacter. The sequence goes on from DASSHD010000104.1 coordinate 2,977, forward strand.
GAATTTTGGAGTATAAAGGAAAGCCGCTTATAGTGAGCGTCACAGGATAGTTCCAGGGATTTAGGGAGATAATAAAAATTGTAAGTACCTGGTTAACTACAGGTGCTTTTGTCTAAAATTAGCAGTTTTTTAAAATAAACTAAATGAAAAATATAACATGCTTACTGAAAAACATACTCAAGATTATATACTACAGTGGCTGGATACGATGGTTTCGGTAACGCTTAAACCAGTAAAGTCGAAAATTCCCCGGCTTTTTCCGGAGGATTTGGAAAATCTTCGTAAGCTTGTTATTAATGAAAAAAATAAAGTACAGTCAGCAATCATGTCAACCGTCTTTAAATTAAAGGACGAAGCAAAGATCAGTTGTGCTGTCAAAAAATACTATTCAGGGCTAACCGCTTTACTTGACCAGGCATTGAAAGACCAGTTAGGTATATCAGGCAAGTACCTGAAACAAGCGCTGGATATGATAATACTAAGCATTGATGAATTGCTCTCCTTAATAGAACAGAGATTTAAGAGCTTTCTGGGGATGGATGAAAGAGTGCCGGCCACTTACCTTACTCTTTTTAAGAAAGAATGCACCAAAAGACTGGAAGCAATAACCAAAAGACTCAGTACCTTCAAACCGTTTCAACCTGCTTTTGATATTTTGCAAAAAGATCTTGAAACATTCTTAGGTAATGCTCCTGATCAATATGATTATATATTCAGGGAAATATTCTACATCAGGGATTTATGTTCGGAACTGGAACAAGTCGAGATGTCCGGCACAACCGGTGTTTTTTCAAAGCTTGACGGGCTGCTCATCTGCATGAATTTTAATAGTAAATCCTATATATACAATCTTACACAAAGAGTAGCAGAGCATACGAATATCATTGAAACAGTTTCAGAAAAAATGGAAATGTTGTTATTAAATTTTAAGTTGTTTAAACAATTTTACAAAAAACCGGATACAGCTTTTAATACTAAGGATGCCAGCCTCCATAAACAAATCAACAACTGGTTTTCACAGGAAATATTCTACCTGGAAAAGCAGCAGGTATCTTCCGTAATGCCTGTGAAAGCAAGTGAACAAAACTTAAAGCCAGAGAAGGAGGAGAAGCAAAAACTCCAATCTAAACTATCGGTAGACCAAATGGCTTTGATTTTGCGAGCGGCAGATGATAAAAGAATTATCATAGCGAAATCATTAAGCAGCGTATTTAAAACCATTGCTCCGTATTTATCCACTTCCCAAAAGAAGGACATATCATTTGACAGCATGAGAAGTAAATCTTATTCAGCGGAACTTCGGGATAAAGAAATAGCTATACAAACTTTACAAGAGTTGATTGATAGAATAAAAGATTATTAACGAGGAGCGTAATCAGTAAACGAAGTTTCATTAGGGATTCTTATTCAGTTTCCATCCTGAATCAAAAAGAGAAAGGTTTACACGCTTTATTTGAGACTTGGAAAGGTCACGTTCAATGAGCCTGGAAAAAGGCGTAACATTTTTATAAACAATAGTATATTCAACATCGGCGCTCTTTTTATCATCAAGCTGGCTGATGCCGGTAACTTCTCCTAAGTCTATATCGGCAACTTTCACTACCTGTACATTATCATATTTGGAATCAATTCTGATAAGATAGGGTTTTGCCTTTTCAGTAAAATGGACAATGGGCTGGCCGATATCCTTTATTTTTTGCGTTTTGTCTATCGTAACAAATCCTTCTTCTTCCAAGCCTGCATCTATGAGTTTCCTCGCGCTTGCAGGGTCGGTCATGTTCACATCATATTCGAGCGGCTTGGGATATTCCTTGCCTGAACGGATAGCAGTCGCGGCCTCGTCTTTATCTATTTTGAGTTGTGAGCAGGCTGAAAGAAAAAAAATAGCAACCCCTAATAAACAAATGTTTTTCATAACTGTTCATTTTAGAAATGATTAATATGGCCAATTCAGGAATATCGCGAGGCTAATTTAAAAAAATTTCAGGAATTAACCGCTTAGGATTCTCTGATAATCATTAGGGTACAGGATACAATTTGAGGTACAACAAAAAATTGGACTTGAAACGGGTTTCCTGTGAATGTTTCTTTGCAATCGAAACTTTCAGAAAACAAACGGAAAAGAATGCAGGGTTTTAAGAAAGAACAATAAAAATAAAGATTATGCTAAAGAACATTTCATGGACGAACTACATTACCACCATTGTGATAGGGTTGGCAATATACTATTTATTTATCGGAGTAAGATATTATTCAGATGAAATCAAAGACCTGCTTTCAGGCAGAAAAAAATTAAAGCTCAAACCTATATTACCTCAGGATAAAAGACAGGCAAATGCAGAGGCACAGCAAATGTATGGCGGCACTGCTGATTTTGAAAATACTACCGATGAAGAATTTGACGCAACAGAACACCTGATTGAACAACTGAAAACTGCCATTGCAAATGGTTGCCGCAAAAAATTAATTCCTGAAGAATTTAAACTAAGTATCAGCAGCGTACTGGAGGAATATCCCGCTATAAAATATTCTCCGCTGCGTCCATCAATAAACGAACTGATTTTAAGTGAATGTGAAAAATATGGAGCCACTACAATGGATAAAAATGAAGTTGATTGGCTATGGCGAGAGGGTGTGTAGTGGCTTGTTAACGGAGTGCGTTTCCCGCCATCCCGGTGTGTGAGGGTAATGGAGTGGCAAGGATAACGGGTAATGTGCCGGTGGAACGCCTCCGTTTTTTAGTAAACCAATTTTAAATTTTAAATAAATGTGATTATGAAAATGTGTGAAAGGGAAATTAAAGGCAACGTATGCAAAACCGTAAAAAAGGTTTATACCATTCTGGTATTATTAGCAATCTCCTGCGGGGCATACGCACAGGATGGAATAGAAGGTATTAACGAAGCCAACACCAAGGTGCGCAGCTACTTTGCTGCCGGAACAAACCTGATGTACGCTGTGGGTGCAATACTCGGTTTAATTGGTGCGGTTAAAGTCTATCAAAAATGGAATGCCGGCGACCAGGATACCGGGAAAGTTGCCGCCGCATGGTTTGGCAGTTGTATTTTCTTAGTGGTTGTCGCCACTGTGATCCAATCATTCTTCGGAGTTTAAAAATTTTATTATGCAGGAAATACTGAAAGAAAAGTTGTGGGCATATATCATCATCAACAACCCTGATTTGATGATAATCCTGGAGGAAGATCATTCCGTTACGCAGCATCTCGATACAAAAGTGAATGCGGTAATGCCCTTGGCAGAACAACTTCTTAACGAAGGGAAACCGCTTTATATAATTGAAGAGTTGTGTATCAATGCGATGACCGAAGATCTGAAGCCCTCACGCTACCAGTACATCCGCTCTGTTTTGGAGGAAGAATTTCCACAGGACTATGAACGGCTGAAAGAAAATGGAACACTCAGTTATGAAGTGATAAACCTTGTTGAAGCCTGTAAAGGCATCTTCAGCGATTTTGATTTTAAAGAGGAAAATGAAGACAACAGGTTTTTGAGATATGCCGTCATCGGGCAAATACATGATCACCTGGTTTGAGATTTAAAAATGTGAAGAAAGAAAACCTGCCTTTGGCAGATAAATGTGGAGTTATGGCTTATAATGTTTCTCAAAAATTGAATGATAATCTTCGTGCTTTAAGGATAGCGCAGGATTACCGGAACGGTCGTCCGCTTACTGCGGAAGATGCTGTAAACCTGAAA
>DASSHD010000105.1:0-8330 GCA_035693085.1 Hanamia sp.
ATACTTATGTTGTTTTTCTGATAATCCGTCTGCATAAGGTCCAAAAGGATAATCAATCGGCTTGGATGCTAATAAAGGCCAGTCTTTGCTATAATCGAAATGCGGATGTGGTTTCGAATTTACAAATGCCGCGACATCCCAGGCTTCTTCATTTGAAAGAAGAGGAAAACTATGTGTTGCACCAAAGGGCATATTATTTTTTACAAATCCTGCGAAATTTGACAGGCGATAAATTCCCGCTCCAATATTGTAGCTTTTTGGCCCCCACAAAGGAGGAAAAAAATATTCAGTAGAATCATCATTTAATATACCCTGGCCATTTTTGCCATGGCATCTGGCGCATTTTGATATATACACTAATTTCCCTTTCACAGGATCGGCAGCCCGGTTCAGATAAGGTAAGTTTTCTGTGCCACTACCAATTATTTTTTTCTTCAAGGGCACATCATTACTGATCCACTTCAGATAGGCAATCATAGCCCGCATCGCTTTGCTTTGTGTGTCAATGGGAATGCCATTCATGCTTCTTTCCATACATCCGTTTATCCTTGCAGCTATTGTTTCAACATGTCCGCTACGAGTTCTGAATTTAGGATAAGTAGCTTTAACAAGAGAAAAATTATTTCCGAATAGTTTGGTTCCTGCATACAAATGACAGTTCTGGCAATTCATGCCATTTGCTTTTGCAGATATTTTTCCTTTTGGGCCAAAATACGATCCCGTATGAATAATCAGTTCCCTGCCATACTTTATCAGTTCTCCCTCCGGCGAAGCAGGAATTTTTGAAATATCCGGCGCATTCCATACAATTGATAATGTATCAGAAGAATTACCAACAGGGATTTTTTTTCCTTCTTTATCGGATGAAGTTGGAGATAGAATGAACCACAGAAAAAGAAATATAATAAAGAAAGTGAAGCATAGGATTTTAATATAATTCTTTAGCCTCATTTTTACCTTTTTGATTTAACTGCAATAGGCGCAACCATGCTCCTGTGCCCTGCCAACAGCCCATACACCTGAAGGAACTACCTCTATGCCTGGCAGCACTCCTGCTACCCATTCTTTATATACTTCATCAGCCGCCATATTCATTTGCCCGGCTACGGCGGCGCTAAATACTGTAAGAGCTGCGTTGCATACACAAAACATAACCCCATTATCCTGCAACTCGTTGATGCCTAAAGAAACTTCACCCACTCCGGGCGCCTTGAATGTGCCTGGAGCCGGTTTCCAAAATGGATTTTTTGTTTGGGGGCTGTTAGTTGCCGCATCATTAATTTTAAAAACTTCTCCAAGTTTGTATTTCTCCCACAGATTGCTCCCCATGGCATAAGGTATCGCTTCGTGTCGAAGCACCATTACCACGCCGCAATCTTTGTCGGGAGTGCCTGTTGCGTTGTTGGTCATCAAAAAAACCCTGGGCCAGATAAAAGGAAGTATAGGGCTTGCGAAAGGCTCTTTTACATCAAACACAATACGGTGCTTACCTTTGATCTGGTTAAACCATTTATCCGGATCTTCCGGAGAATAAAATCCGGTTGATTTTTCAGCAACCACTGCTAAAGGTTTCAGCATTGAAAAGCCTACCGCCAATGCACCGGCTGAAATGGTTCCGAGGAAGCCACGGCGTTTCAGTCCGGTTGACTGACTAAAGGTTTCATCACTATAAGTGATAGATTCATTTGTATTCATACTTCAAGGTTTTTAGTTAAAAAAATATTATTGATAAGAATATCCATACAGATAATTACTTAATTTCCTTTAATATCTCACGCTCCGACCATCTTACATGCTTTTTAAATTCAGCATACCATTGTTGCCATGTATCCGCAGCCATTTCCTTGGAAAGATCCAGTTCATACTCATTTAAAGAATTGTATCCTTCTTCCATAATGAGGCGATAACTTTCGCCTGTAAAATCACTTAAGATGTGTCTGTTGGATGCCTGTGATGATAAGAATCCCTGCTGTTTCGCCTGTTTTATCAACTTATTTGCTTCTTTGAAGTGACCGAATTGTAAATGAAAAATATCTCTGACTATATACATAAAAAGATTTTTAAGTATAAAATATCTTTTGACCCGCTTATTTATGGAGATATTTTAATGTAGCCCCAGCCGTCTCTTTGTTTTTTAATGATCTCATATATTCCATCAGGTACTACTCCCACTCCCGCAATTAATTGTGACGGATCTATATGATGGTGTTCCATAGCAATATGGCATACATTAAAGGAAACTCCCTTTTGGCTTGCCAACTTTTGAATATCATCTGCATATTGTGATTTGTCTTTGCAGACCAGGTCAAGCGACTGACCATATAATACTACTTCCACCTGCGCATCCGGATTACCTTGCTTGATAAGGCTGGCTTCACGAACCACTTGTTTCTGACAGGCAGGATCAGAACTGGTTATATCAAATACTACTTTGTAATCTGAATTTTGGGACTGGCTGGTTAAGAATGAAAGAATCATTGCAAAAAAAATAAGCAAATACTTTTTCATCTGTGAATAATTTACAGGTTAAATAATAAAATGAAACTAAAAGATGTGTAGTTGTGTGCAGGAATAATAGAGGTAAACCGGAACGATATCAGTTTCCAAATTTTAAGGGGTTACAAAAGGTTTACAGAATGAAGGGATTAAGAAACCTGAACCGTGTTTATTTTTGGATTACAAAACTCATTACCATGTTACCTGAATTTTGAAGAAAAATTAAAGAAAAAGAAAGATTTCTGAAACTAATAATTATTGAACGGCTATGCTTATTTATTTAATGGATATAATTGTTTATTAAATGGCATGTTTTATAAATAATTATCCTCACAGAATTCTACGGACTAGCGGGACGAATTCCTATTTTTCACCAAGCCACAAAAGTGAGTTGATAATTAATTTGTCCTGGATCTTGTTAGCGAAAGTATAAGACAAAGCCTTGTTAGTGGTATCAATTTTATGCTCATAATCCATATCGTTATGCCCCATGTTAAAATAGATCATTCTATAATTTTTGTTGGTCCAAACAACCGGATAATATCCGCTATGCCAAATCTCACTTTGTTTAGGACCGGTACCTAATGGAAAGCTTGTAGAATCTATGGACATAAGAATTTTTATATTGGGATTCTTTCGCAGATCATTAGACCATCTGTACCATTCATTTGGTGCAGATTTGAATGTCTCTGGCAAATCTTTTGTTGCAGGATGATGGCGATCTTCTACCCTCAATATCGCAGAAGTTGGTCGCCACGTATTACTTATATATGAGCCTGAACCGAGAAACCGGTTATGATACCAATCCCAATTCATTGGATATTCAGATGGAGTCAAAGCGAATGCGGAAAAATGAAATCCCATCCACGCGCCTCCGTTTTCCATGTATTTTTGAAAAGCGTTTCTTTGAGCGGGATCATCCGGGCGTGTGTCTAAAAAAATAACGACCTGGTAATGCGAAAGAAATTCAGTATTGAGATTGTTCCAATCATTGGTTGAGTCGTAAGTGAAATGATATTTCTTAGCCATTTTCGGAAACCATTTATTGGCTTCACGAACAAAGCTGATATGTGCAAGATCTTCTTTTCCTGTAAAAAATGCAATCACTTTAAATTTTGGATGTGTACTTTGCGCGCTAAGGCTGCCAGCGAAATATAAAGACAATAAAGAGACAAAAAATATTTTTGGAATCTTATGAAATGTAATCATTATTTTTTAAAATCAAGATTTGAGAGTTATTAAAAAAAATTTTAGAACTTCCTGGAACAAGTTCCAAAAGATATAAAATGGCGGGAATAAATAAGCACTATTTTTCTTTTTCAAAAGTAAAATTTATGCTTTGTTAATTTTAATTTAAAGTAGGGTTAGTAAAAGAACTTTTATCCATGATTCCTGTTTTTCTCCACAACTTAACTTTAAAATATAACTATTTACTTTTTCGTTATTTTGTGCCAACCAAAAAAATAATTTATGTGTGGAATAGTAGGTTATATAGGACCAAGAGAAGCGTATCCCATTATTATTACCGGGCTAAAAAGGCAGGAATACCGCGGTTATGACAGTACCGGCGTGGCTTTGATCAATGAGCATGGATTGCAGGTTTTCAAGAAAAAAGGAAAGGTTGCTGAATTAGAACAATCGCTGATAGGCAAATCTGTAAATGCACATATTGGAATCGGCCATACACGTTGGGCCACGCATGGCGAACCGAGCGATGTAAATGCGCATCCTCATCAAAGTAACAATGGGAAACTGGCAATGATACACAATGGCATCATTGAAAATTATGCTCAGTTAAAATCAGAATTAATTAAAAAGGGATATACTTTTAAAAGCGAAACCGATACAGAAGTCTTATTAAATTTTATAGAAGATATTCAAAAAAATACTCAATATCCGCTTGAAGAAGCAGTGCGTATTGCATTGAAAAGAGTTTCAGGAGCTTATGTTATTTTATTGCTCGATCAGGATAATCCTGATACGATCATCGCTGCGCGGAAAGGAAGTCCCTTGGTGATAGGCATTGGTAAAGATGAACATTTTCTTGGCTCTGATGCCACGCCTATGTTGGAATACACTAAAGAAGTTGTGTATGTAAATGATTATGAAATTGCAATCATCAAGGCAGGCGAGCTGATTCTTAAAAATCTCGGTAATGAAAGGCAAATGCCTTATATAAGTAAACTTGATTTAGAACTGGCAGCAATAGAAAAAGGAGGCTACGATCATTTTATGCTTAAGGAAATTTACGAGCAACCTGCCACCATTTATGATTGCTTACGGGGACGGTTAGACGCAGAAAAAGGAACCATTACCATGAAGGGAATACAGGATAATATTGAAACTCTTATCAATGCACCGAGATACATTATCATTGCCTGTGGTACCAGTTGGCATGCAGCTTTGGAAGCAGAATACATTATTGAAGAGCTTTGCCGCATTCCGGTAGAAGTGGAATACGCATCAGAGTTTCGTTATCGCAATCCAATCGTTAATAAAGGTGATGTAATCATTGCGGTATCGCAAAGTGGAGAAACTGCAGACACCCTGGTGGCCATTGAAAAAGCAAAAGAACAGGGGGCCTTTATTTTTGGAATTGTAAATGTAGTAGGTTCATCCATTTCACGCGCATCTCATGCAGGCGCTTACACACACGCCGGACCTGAGATCGGCGTTGCTTCTACAAAAGCCTTCACTGCACAATTAGCCGTGCTGATGATGATCGCCTTAAAAATTGCCAAAGAAAAAGGAACAATTAACGATTCAAGATATACTGAGTTATTATTTGAATTGGAAAATATTCCTGAAAAGGTGGATGCCATTTTAAAGAACGGAGATGCCTTAAAACCAGTTGCTGAAAAATACAAAAACGCGATTAATGCACTCTATCTCGGCAGAGGATATAATTTTCCCATCGCGTTGGAAGGCGCTTTGAAATTGAAGGAAATTTCTTACATACATGCGGAAGGTTATCCTGCTGCAGAAATGAAACATGGCCCGATTGCATTAGTAGATAACAACCTGCCTGTAGTATTTGTAGCAACTAAAGATGAATACCACGCAAAGATTGTAAGCAACATCCAGGAAATAAAAGCACGAAAGGGAAAAGTGATTGCAATCATTACGGAAGGTGATGATACTATTCCTTCAATGGCGGACGATGTATTTTTTGTACCTCCTGCAAATGAAGTGCTATCGCCACTTTTGAGCGTTATTCCTTTACAACTGCTTTCTTATTATATTGGCGTTGCAAAAGGTTGCGATGTTGATAAACCGAGGAATTTGGCGAAGTCTGTGACCGTGGAGTAAGTAATAATTGAAAATTGATAATGGGCAAGGGGCAAGAAGCAATGGGCAAGAAGCAATTGAAATTTTAAGATATTAATTTTTCCACAATCAAAATTCAACACAATCCGTTTATATGAATATCATTACAAAACATCCAATCAATAATCTTGGTTATAATTTTATTGACCCAAAATATATCCCAAAAGGTGAAGACGAATATTATTTAAGAAATCAGCAAAATAATAATGGTATTGAATATCGCCATCTTTCCGGTTTTGAAATTGAAATCCTGATCCGAAATGGAAACACATCTGATGATTGGGCAAAAATATTCGTATCAAAAGAATTTGATCCGGTATTAGTGAAAAATTCAAATTTTCATGGCCTGGTTCGTATCGGAAAGCTACAACCTTTTTATCTGGAGTTCCACAATTTGCGTATGCCGGTTGGAATCTATAACAGCCAAATCATCAGTTGCGATTTCGGTCATAATGTTTGTATTAATAATGCCAGCTATCTCAGTCATTATATCATTGGCAATGAAGTAATGATCTCCAATGTAAATGAACTGGCAACTACCGATTATTCAAAATTCGGAAACGGAATTTCAAAAGAAGGAGAAAAAGAAGCTACGAGAGTATGGATAGAAGTGCGCAATGAAAACGGCGGAAGACGCATAGCCCCGTTCAATCGAATGCTTCCGGGTGATGCTTATTTGTGGAGTAATAATCCGGAGGACGCTGCTCTTCAAAAAAGATTTATAGAATTTACTCAAAAAGAATTTGATCACAAAAGAGGATATTACGGAACTATCGGAGATCGCTGCGTAATAAAAGATTGTGATATTATTAAAGATGTAAAAATAGGAACGGACGCGTATCTGAAAGGAGCCAATAAATTAAAGAATCTCACGATCAACAGTGATGAAGAAAGGACTTCGCAGATTGGTGAAGGTTGTGAAATGGTAAATGGAATTGTTGGCTTTGGCTGCAGAATATTCTATGGGGTAAAGGCAGTTCGTTTTGTGATGGCAGCTCATTCACAATTAAAATATGGTGCCAGGCTTATCAATTCTTATCTGGGAAATAATTCTACCATCTCCTGCTGCGAAGTGTTGAATACTCTTATATTTCCCAATCACGAACAGCATCATAATAATTCTTTTTTATGTGCTTCCCTGGTGATGGGGCAAAGTAATATCGCGGCAGGAGCAACCATAGGGAGCAACCATAACAGTCGTGGCGCGGATGGTGAAATTATTGCCGGACGTGGCTTTTGGCCAGGATTGTGTGTAAGCCTGAAACACAATTCGAAATTTGCATCGTTTACTATTCTCGCTAAAGGAGATTATCCTTATGAAATGGATATCAAACTTCCATTCTGCCTTGTAAGTAATGATGTAAAAGATGACAAACTGGTTTTAATGCCTGGCTATTGGTTTCTTTATAATATGTATGCGCTCGAGCGTAATGCCTGGAAATTTGAAGACCGTGACAAACGAACAGAAAAAATTCAAAAGATTGAATATAATTATCTGGCTCCTGATACGATCAATGAAATGTTTACGGCAATTGATCTATTATCAAAACTGAAAATTGATGAATTTGGAAATGCAGTAATTGAAGGAATAGAAAACAGTAACAGAAATACAGAAGTAGTAAAAGTGAAGCAGGTGATGGAGTTATTCAAAGAATTAATTTCATTTTATGGAACCGTTCAATTAATAAAGCATTTTAAAAGCAATCAATTTTCTTCTTTTGAGGAATTTAAAAAAAGCATTCCGGTAAAAATATCCCGGAACGAATGGAAGAATATAGGCGGACAATTAATTCCAGCCACTGATGCAGAGAAGCTAAAGAATAAGATAAAAGACAATAAAATAAATGCATGGAATGAGGTACATGATTTTTACATACAGGCAGGCGATGATTATGAAAAAAATAAATTGATACACGCTTTTAGTTCTCTGTGTGAAATCGAAAACATTACATCAAAACAATTTACATCGGATTATTTCAATCAATTAATGGAACGGGCTATTATTACCAAAACATGGATGAGTAATGGGATTTATGAATCCCGGGCTAAGGACTATTCCAATCCGTTTCGCAAAATGATCTATGAAAACAAAGCCGAAATGGATGCCGTAATTGGCAAAATTGAGGACAATCATTTTATTCAGGATCAATTGAAGGAACTGGAAGCTTTTAAGAAAACAGCGAATAGTTTGATGAAGAAATTTGTGAAGTGAGAGAACGTGAATATGGAATGTTGAATCATCAATTCAAAAACTTTTTGTAGAGTTTGGTGTATCAGTAAACCAACCTACCGGTCGGCAGGCAAATAAATAAGTGGAATTTTGATTTATGAATTACAGATCATGTCTGGAGCAATGTTTAATAAATACCCGGAATATCTTTCTGATTGTTTTTTTTAATCTTATAAATTTTTATTTTCTAAAATTCTTTTTGAATATCTTCCAGTGATACGCCAAGTAACTTTTTCGATATTGTATCCAATCCTTTTTCATCGCCGGTAAAATGGAA
>DASSHD010000106.1:0-5055 GCA_035693085.1 Hanamia sp.
GTTTGTCCATGTTCCTGCACCTCCGCTCCAGGTTCCTCCTGTAGCTCCACCGCCTACTGAACCATTCATCACTGCGGATGTAGCTCCCTGGCAAATAGCGGACAATGCAGTACCAGCAGTAGCTGTAGGGTTCTGATTTACCGTCACAGTAATATAATTACTTGTAGCAGGGCTTCCAGTAGCACATGGTGATGCATTGGAAGTCAATACAACACTGATGCTTTTACCAACTGAAAAAGTATCAGATGTAAACGTATTTACAGAACTTGGAAGCCCTACATTTAAACCATTTATCTGCCATTGGTATAATGGTGATAAACCACCATTATTCGGAGTTGCGGTAAAAGTTATAGATGATCCCGCACATATAGTGTTGCCTGGAGCATCTGAAGCAATACTTACACTAACCGGCAGAGTTGGATTTAGCGTGATTACAGATGAGTTTCCGCCGATAACAGCACCACTTATCACCCGAATTAAATAACCTGTACCGGCAGCAGTACCGGCAGGGATAGTCGCGGGAATTACAGCACCACTCGCATCACCTGTGATATTAACCGTACCAATATCAGTAGGAGTAGTAAAACTTCCTGTATTGTCACTTAATTGAGCGGTATATGTATTTAGTCCGGTAGCATTACTGGTAAAAGTTACATCAAGAGTGCCTCCCGGGCAAATACTTGTAGAAGATATCGAATTAAGAGTTATAGAAGTGACTTGTCCTAAAATTTGCCCCGGCACCATCCCCAGTAAAACAACAAATAACCCTAAAATCCATTTAGGGCTTTTGCTTTTAAATGCTGTGCCATTAAAAATTAATGAGTAAAATTTCCTCATAAAGAAACATTATTTGTGATAAAAAGTAAAAGAAATCTTTACAAAGGATATAGAATTACCAGGAAATTAAAACAGGGATTTTAGTGAGTCTTTAAAAGGATAAATTTGTAATTTCAATGGCTTATCAAATCAAAGACAAGCTGGCAAGGATATATGGATTCGGGAAAGTAGGTAAACCGGAAAATAAGGATTATACCTATAGTCAACTTTAAACGGTGAAATTATAAAAAATAGTTGAATATTAAAAAAATTATATTATTTTTTTTATCCACCAAATATTATCCGAAAATCTGAATATAATTTTTTCAGTTTGTTTTAATTCAAACCCTTAAAACCCGTGAGGCAACAGCATTGACACTTCATTTTCATTACATTTTCTCTATTGGCTGCCGGCACCGGTTTTATACTTTATTCTATCTCCTTCAACCCGGGAAGGATATTTGAAATTTCGTTTGGATATTTATTTTTAAATTTTTTTTGATCAATTTTTCAAATCAAATCCTGGATCAGGATTTTTTATTTTTAAAAACGTCGCGGGCACTGGCGTTGAATCTTTTGTTTTTTAGTGAATTTTTTAAGAGACTTGCCCGGCAGGCCTGAAGAACTCCCTCCCCCCTGGTTAGTTTTTGACCTCCCGAAAACAAACCCCACTTTGATGTTGACAGTAAAATAAGAATCATTATCATTGGGGTTGCCTCTTCTGCCACCTGGCCTTGCCGTAGTCTGGTTGTTGACCGCATCAGCCCTGCGCCGGTTGTTGAGAACAAGTGCATCATAAAGCCTGGGGCCGCTTAAATATTTGGAGAACAACTGAGGATCAATGTAGGTGTCATGTACGTCATCGAGGTAATCAGTAAATAACACCCTGCTGATATATTCGAGTCTCAGATTGAACCTGGAGGATACTTCATAAGAAATCCCAACTCCAATGGGTATATTGATCTGGTTAAGCCTGTATTCTTTCCGATTCGGGTATTCTGCGAAACCTTCTCCTTCGGTGTGTAGCGGACGCAGGTCAATCCATTGCCCGTTAAGATTGGCTTGCGGATTAAAGTGAAAAAAACCGATACCTCCAATTAGATAGGGAGAAAAGGGAGACGGGGATTTATCTGGATTAAAAATGCCGAAAAAATTGATAGGATGAAATTCAGCCGTAACGGAAAATTCATATATCGGGCTTCTGAAACTCAGGTTCCTGTTATACCTTCCAATTGCTTTATTGGGAGACTTTATTCCTTTCAATAAACTATCGTTAGATTGTACTCTCCCAATAGTGGCTTCTGCCCGTAAAGCCAAAAAATGCTTGTATAGTGCACTGGCATATATACTCCCGAAAAGTGTAGTGCTTTTAATATTCAGATCCTTGGGGCCGCGTCGTCCATAGCCCGGCCTTCCTCCAACATCTGTAAGACTGTTCATTGGCCCAAACGAAACCCCTGCTTCATAAGTAATATCGTTATCGTAATAGTTGCTATTATAAAAATAAGACTGCGCTCCTGCCTGGAGAGCAAAAACAAATAACAAGGCTAAAAATGGAATTTTAAATTTCATCTAAAAGTTGCTGTTTTGATTCCGGTGTTTGAATGATTGTACAAATTAAAGGTTTATTTTTTTTATATACTATTATAAGGCAAAGAAAAGAACAGATCGTAAACGTGGCTAAACAAAGGAATTAGGAAGGAATGATTTAATAGAAAATTAGCTTTGGTTGTTTTGGGGATGATGGAAAGCGTGTAAGCGCTTGAAAAAGGCAAAAATAGATAAGTTTTTGATTAATCTAAATGTTTGGGCTTTTTTTTTATATTTTTCAGGACTGATTACTTTCCAAAAATCAATTGCGGTTATCAAACGAATCTGACTCTACACAGGCGAATATTTAGATTCTAAAGGGCAGTATAAATTTATCAAATTAAGTTCGCCCTGCTTTTTTAAAAGAATAATCAAAAAAAATTTGTACTACGTCAGAAAGTGGATAAAATAGCTTCTGAAAAAATGATACATTTGCTGTTCGTCACATTAAACCACCGGATCTTTTTTGCTAAAAATCACTCGTTAGCAATTGGTACGCCTTAGCGTCAGACCGCGGATGGCATTTTTATCCTGAATAAAAAACAAAGAAAAAAGTTGGTTTACTTGAAAGAAAGAAATCATATTTCCTAACCCGCGGTGCCGGCCTCTGGTGCTGACCGCTACATCTGTTAAAATTTTTATAATGAATCATTTTTATTCGGGTATTACGAAAGTATTCGTACATTTGACTACGAAATAATTCGTAGGTCAATTAATCAATTAAAAAATGAGTAATAAAGAAAATATAAAACCAACAGAAAGTGAAATGGAAATTTTACAGGTGTTATGGGAAAAAGGCGATTCTACTGTAAGAGAAGTGCATGAGATACTATCGGCCAAAAAAGAAGCAGGATACACCACTACTTTAAAACTAATGCAGATCATGCATGATAAAGGGTTGCTGAACAGAAATGATGATGCCAGGTCACACGTCTATTCTACAGCAGTAAAAAAAGAATCTATGCAAAAACAGGTTGTGAATAAAATGATCAATGGCATGTTCAAAGGATCATCTGCAAAACTGATCATGCATGCGCTTGGTAACCACAGAGCTTCAAAGGAAGAACTGGCCGAAATAAAAGAATACTTAGATGAATTAGAAAATGAAAGAGATGCCAAAGAGAAAATCAATTCAGAAAAATAAAAATGATTTCAACAGAAACTTTTGGAAAGTTTAAAATTGCTGCTCTTTTAAATTTTTTGAAATGAACTTTCCAAAAGTTTAATGAATCTTCAATTAATTAAAATTAAATTTTTAAACAATGGATCAATTTAGCTTTCTCTACTCCCCGGCAGCACAGGCGCTTGGATATACTTTAGTATATAGTTTATGGCAGTCATTTATTGTTTTTATTTGCCTTCGGCTAATATTAAGATTTATTTCGAATGCTTCCGCCCGCTTTAAATATGTCATTTCCTACTTTGCACATATTGCTATCGTCACATGGTTTATCATTACTTTTTTACAGCAGTTATCTCTCCGCCAAAGTGAATACTTATCTGTACAAATAATGCAACATGGACTTTTGCCACAACAGGTATTCCATGATCCCGCAACAATAAGCACTGGATTCTCACTTTCTTTTTTGAACAATTATTTTCCATTACTCACAGTTATTTATTTAATTGGAATTATGTGGTTTAGCATAGGGTTAATGCTAAATTATTTTCAAACGATACGATTCAGGATCAATGGCCTTAGCGATTTGGATAGTGAATGGCTGGATCATATTGATACACTTGCACAAAAAATGGGGATTCATCAGCCGGTATATATTTATATTTCCAGGTACATAGCAACTCCCATAATGGCAGGGTTTTTCAGGCCGGTGATATTATTACCATTGGCTGCTGTAAATAATTTATCACCTGACCAAATTGAGGCAATCCTGTTGCACGAACTAGCACATATCCGGCGCAATGATTATTTGCTTAACCTGGTTCAGTCTGTGATAGATACAATTTTATTCTTTAATCCTTTTGCACGGTGGATATCAAAAAACATCCGTGAAGAGCGTGAAAAATGTTGTGATGAACTGGTTCTTCAATTATCAGATCCCTTTCCTTACGCACGGGCATTGCTCGCATTGGAAGAATTTGGCCATAATAATCAAACGCTGGCGATGGCAGCCGTAAACAAACGTTCTCAATTATTACACCGTATAAAAAACATAATGGAAATGAAAAACAAGCATATCAAACTCAGTCAGAAACTAATTGCTTTGGCGATTGTAATTTCCGCTACAATCTCTATTGCATGGCTTACTCCCAATGGGAAAAAAGCCACCCTTAATGATAAAGAAATACAAAACACTAATAAAACTTTGTCTGCTGTGGCTGCCAGCATTGCGCCAAATAGATTTTCAGACTATACTCCATCTCAATCTATTGCTGATACGGGGCGTCCCGAAATAACTCCACCATTACCGCCCGCTCCCCCTGTTCCTCCTACTCCTCCCGTTCCCAATGTAGCGCCCCTGCCGCCGGTACCACCTGCTCCGCCGGCTCCTCCAATTCCGCCGGTAGCACCATTGCTACCTTCTGTTTCAATGAAAGGATTTAAGGATACTATTCCATTAGAAAAATATTTTAAAAGTGATGAATGGAAAAAACAGATGAATGTGATAAAGAAAAGTAATGAAAAATTAC
>DASSHD010000107.1:0-7944 GCA_035693085.1 Hanamia sp.
AATAAACCAATTCAGACAGATACACCTGATTTAAAGTTTGAATTAGACAGTAATAAGGTAAACTTTTTCAAATCGTTCATTAAAGATTGTATTGATTCTAATGTCAACCTGTATATTGTAGCTTCACCTCGTTTTATAAAAAATGTGGAAAAAGATCCTTCGGTAAAAATAGCAACGGAGATTACAGATGAGTATAATATCCCCTTTTACAATTATTCCAGTGACACCTTGTTTTTGAAGCATCACGAATATTTTTACGACAGGGTTCACTTGAATGATCGTGGAGCAAGAGTGTTTTCAAATAAGGTAATAGATAAGATATTACAAAACGAGGAGTTGAATTCCATCTCTAAAAAATATGACTGGTCGGCAGAGAAAATCAAAAAATAATTTTTAAAAATTTAAAATCAATGTTATCTAATACTTTGAACCAGGATTGCAAAAGAATTTTTTCAAAAGACATCCTTTTCATTGACAATGTTGAATCCAAAGTGTCTTCAATTACCCAAAAACTAAAAGAAGATATATTATCAGTTACAAAAAGGAAAGGCGCTATTGTTGGAATTAGTGGGGGAATAGATTCTTCTGTTACTCTTGCATTAACAGTAAAGGCGCTTGGCCCCGATAATGTAATTGGTATTTTGCTTCCTGAAAAAGATTCAAGTGATGACAGTAAAGTTCTGGCACTGGAATTAGCTAGCCAATTAGGTGTGAAAACAATTGAAGAAAACATAACAGGCGCATTAGAAGGTTTCGGATGTTATCGCCGCAGAGATGAAGCTGTTGCTTCCATATTTCCAGAATACAACCCCGACGATTATAACATGAAGATCGGGATTAACTCAAAAAGTATAAGCGGGAATTTACCTCCGGTATTTTCTCTTACCATTATAAACAAAGCAGGAGAAGAAAAAAGCAAATTACTTCCACCGAAAGAATATCTTCAGATAGTAGCCGCCTCTAATTTTAAGCAAAGATGCCGCATGTCTATGCTTTACTATCATGCTGAAAGAATGTATTATGCAGTTATTGGAACTCCCAATAAACATGAGGTAGAACAGGGCTTTTTTGTAAAACATGGAGATGGAGGCGCCGACATTATGCCGATCGCTCACTTATATAAAACACAGGTTTACCAGCTTGCAGAATTTTTAAATATTCCCAAAAAAATCATTCAGCGCACACCTACTTCAGATACTTATTCTGCTGAACAAACTCAACAGGAATTTTTCTTTCAACTTCCATTCAGTGAAATGGATTTGCTATGGTATGGATATGAAAATGGGTATGAATCAGGAGAAGTAGCTAAAACATTAGAGAGAAGCGAAGAGGAGGTAAAATCAATTTATAATAATTTAATGCGTAAACAGAAAACCACCGAATATTTAAGAATGCCGCCTATAAAGGATTTTTAATAAAATTTCCCCAATTAAAAAAAATAAAAAAACATATTATTTGCCTGCCTACCGGTCAGGTAGGTTTGTTTACTGATAATAATTTTGAATTTTTAATGCCTCTTAAAAGATAAATTTTCCAAAACATTTCTGGAAATTATACTGCATCATACCTGATCAAATTATGATCCAATGATATCAATACCTCAAAGATTGCTTGGCGAAGCATTGCTTCTTACAGCAAAAAATAATCCTGCAAAGACAGCAATAATTGCTAAAGAACAAGAATATTCGTATTCTTCATTGAAAGAAAATGCTGAAAACTTTGCCCGGCATTTAATAAATACGGGAATAAAAAAAGGAGACCGTGTAGCCATTTATTTAGACAATTCATGGCAGAGTATTATTTCAATTTACGGTGCAACGCTTTCGGGGGCTGTATTTTTAGTAATCAACCCACAGACTAAAGCCGATAAATTAAAATACATTTTAAATGATTGCGAAGCAAAAATTCTCATCTCAACAAATATATTAAAACAACAACTTTCAGGAGCCCTTGAAGGAACTAAAAATATTAAGGAAGTAATCATTACCGGTGATGCCAGTTCAATAAAAAAATTCTCTCATTTTAATTTGGTAAGTTTCGAAGATAGTATTTCGGACAAATCAGGGGTAATCTTTCCGAATATTATTCCCACTGATCTGGCAGCCCTGATATATACTTCAGGAAGTACAGGTTTCCCCAAAGGAGTAATGATGACCCACCAAGCTATGGTATTTACGTCATGGAGTTTAATAGAATATTTAAGGTTATCTGAGAAGGATCGTATTATGTTGTTGTTGCCCTTAGCTTTTGATTATGGGCTTTACCAATTGATAATGGCAATTACCATTGGCGGTACTTTGATAGTTGAACAATCATTCATCTTTCCAGCTACTGTTTATAAAAATATTGAAAAATATAAACCAACTGTATTTCCCGGAGTACCTACAATTTATGCAATGATGATTGCTGCCAACAAGGAAAATGATTTGCATTTTGATTGCATAGAAAAGGTAACCAATACTGCTGCTTTACTTCCGGCGGAATTTATTCCGGATTTAAAAAAGATATTTCCGAATGCGCTGATTTTTAAAATGTATGGATTAACCGAGTGCAAAAGAGTATGCTACCTTGAACCAGAACTTATTGATCAAAAGCCAGCTTCTGTTGGTAAAGCAATTCCGGGAACAGAGGTTTTTCTTTTATCACCCGAAGGCAATCCGGTTCCTGCTGGAGAGCCGGGTATCTTGCACATTCGGGGACCTCATGTAATGCTCGGTTATCTGAACAAAAAAGAATTGAGCGCCGAAATGCTAAAGGATGGAAAACTTCCTGGAGAAAAAATCTTATGTTCCAATGATTGGTTTAAAATGGATGAGGAGGGTTTTTTATATTTCCAGGGAAGAAATGATGACATCATAAAAACAAGAGGAGAAAAAGTAAGCCCGGTTGAAATTGAAAACATTATTTATAAGATAAACGGAGTAAAGGAAGTGGCGGTGTTGGGTGTACCGGATGAAATAATGGGTGAATCAATTATTGTGTATGTGACACTTTACGATGCGATACAATTAAGTGAAAAAGAAATTCAAAGAGAATGTATGATGCATCTGGAGCCATTTATGATACCTCAAAAAGTATTTTTTCTACCCGAAATGCCCAAAAGTTCGAATGGAAAAATTGACAAGAAAGAACTGAAAAAAATGAATGAAGATGAATCTGTCAAGAATTGAATTGCAGCAGCATTTTGATAAATGGCTCATAGCCTGGAATAATCATGATATTAGGGGTGTAATGGAGTTTATGCATAATGATATTGTTTTTGATAACTGGAATGGCAGGAAGATTTCGGGCAAATCAAATCTTGAAAAAACCTGGAAAGCCTGGTTCATGCGTCATGGCAATTTTAAATTTATTCTGGAAGATGTTTTTATTGATGAACTCAATCAAAAGATGGGATTTACATGGCAATTAGAATGGCCTTCTTTAGAAAAAAAATATGCAGGAAAACCTGAGAAAAGGAGAGGGGTTGACATTCTCTATTTAAAAGAAGGGAAAATTTTTAAAAAAAATACTTATTCTAAGACTACCATTGAAATTGATTCATTACAAGTCACGATGTATGCAGAATAACAGTTAAAGAACTTTTATTATTAATTTCTATTTTGTCAAACAGCTACACAATCATGGTAGAAGAGCTTTTTCATAAATTGAAAAATGACTTGAATTTAAGGCTTCATTTCCTTGAAGATAAACCTGAGGAATCAGTTGATTCTACTTTAAAAGCATGTTGGTTTGCTGCATCCGGATCACCAAAATCGGCTGAAGAAGCGCTTAAATTTCCTTTGCCTGAACTGACAGAATCACAAATAGAAAGATTACGCCTTCTGATAGACAAAAGATTGGAAAACATTCCTCTCGCTCACATTACAGGAAGACAAAATTTTATGGGAATAGAATTACTTGCTGATAAAAGAGCATTAATTCCAAGAAAAGAAACGGAAATTTTAGGAAATAAGGCGCTTGAAATCTCTAAACATTTAGCAAAAGAAAAAAAACCGGTTCGCGTTATGGATATTTGTTGCGGGGCGGGAAATCTTGGATTGGCTGTAGCACACTATAATCAGGATGTAAAAATTTTGGCTACCGATCTTTCTCATGAAGCGATCGAATTAACTAAAGACAACATTTCATTTTTAGGCCTGAATAATCGTGTGCATGCCGAACAGGGAGATCTTTTCTCAGCTTTTGATAAAAAGGAATATTACGGAAACATTGATTTAATTATTTGCAATCCTCCTTACATATCTAGCGCAAAAGTGTCAAAAATGAATACTGAGATATCGGATCATGAGCCGGTTCTGGCATTTGACGGAGGCATGTTCGGAACTAAAATAATTCAAAGACTGATTATTGAAGCTTCCGGATTTCTAACTCCTGCGGGGTGGTTGATTTTTGAAGTTGGTGTGGGACAAGGTGAATTTCTTATGCGTTTGTGTGGGGAAAGTGAGCATTACAGAAATGTAGATTCCGTTTCAGATGCGCATAGCCATATCAGGGTAATAGCAGCTCAGAGAAAAATGTCGGATAATTTTTAAAATCTCATGTAATAGAATGTGTAGATTCCTGAGTATAATAGCCAGCTAAGAAACAATACAGTCAAATAACCCACACTTCGGATCCATATAGATTGTTTCAAATAAATTGACAACAGGTTTTTTCCTTTTTCGTTTATTATTTCAACTATAAATAAAATCACAAAGAAAATCAATGCAATTAAAAATTGAGGTTTATTGTTTATGAAATCAATTTCAGTCATGTTAAAATGGATATTGCTGAATAAATTTGAGATCAGATATAATGCATCTCCAACTGAATTTGCAAAAAAGAAAACCATGGAAAAAGCCATAAATATGAAGACGATTATTCTACTCAATGTGTTTACGGTGCTTTTGGGAAACTTGGAAGCAATCTTCAATCTTTTCCGTTTAGTATAAAATTCATAAACGATCGCGATACCTTGAAGAAGTCCAAGAATAACAAAAGTTAAATTAGCTCCATGCCAGATACCAACAATAAAAAAAGTTAGAAATATTCCGAAGATCACCGCATTATTACCAAATCTCCTGTACTTAACAATGAATGGATTATATATAAAATCGTTGCACCATGAAGATAAGGATATGTGCCATCTTCTCCAGAATTCAGAGATGTTCCTTGCAAGGAAAGGACGGTTAAAATTATCAATCAGATTGATACCAAAAAGTTTGGCTATTCCTAAAGCCATATCTGTATATCCGGAAAAATCGCAGTAGATATATATTGTTTGAACTATCAATACAATTAACAGGGAAACTCCTGCAAAATGATGCACATTGCTATAAACATGAGAAACGGCTCCATACAAATTATCAGCAATAACGACTTTTTTAAATAGTCCAAATAAAAATAATCTCAAGCCTGATTCAATATTATTTTTATCAAACTTTAAAGGATTATTTAATTGGGGTAAAAAATGGTTGGATCGTTCTACAGGCCCTGATAAAAATTTTGGAAAAAAAAGAAGATAAGTTGCAAAAATGAAAAAATTATGTTCTGCTTTTTCGCTTCCCCGGTCAATACGTATCAGATAGCCAAGAGCCTGAAATGTATAATAAGAGATTCCGATTGGTATCATTATAGACAGATAAGGAACTTTAGAATAAACACCGGAAGTAAAAAATAATGCGTTAATCCCTTCAAACAAAGAATTAAAATATTTGAAAAAAGAAAGAATTCCAACATCAAGAATAATGCTTAACCAAAATAATTTATCCTTAACGCCTTTATTATTACTCAATTTTTCCAACATTAATCCTAAAAAATAATTGAGGATGGCAAATAAAAGAGAGAATAAAGCAACGCTCAAAGAAAGAGTAGTAATGATAATTATACTGGAAGCAAATAAAATATAAGACTTGTATTTATTGGCGACGAAATAATAGAGTAAAATACTCACAACAAAAAGCAGAAGCAAATAATACATAAACAGTAGAATAATATTTTAGTAGAAATTGTAAATGTATTTCTTCCTGTTCAAAATCCAAATTCCTTTAAAAAAATTTTAATAGCAAATTGAAAGTATTTTCAAAAAATAGTTCAGTAAAAATTTCGTTTAGGTTAATACCAATTTAATCACTAAAAAAATATAATTTAATGGAGACTACAACCGAAATCAAAAGTAAAATCAGGCATTATGTCTTAGAAACAAGCTATGCAAATCCTGACCAGGTAAAAGATGAATCATTGATATTTGGCGAAGGTATCTTCGACTCAATGGGCTTTGTAATGCTCATTAATTTTATTGAGGAAACATTTGCCATTAAGGCAAAAGATTCAGAATTGCTCGAAGATAATTTTGAATCAATAAATGCGATGGCCCGATTCGTAGAAAGTAAACTGAGTTAAAACTACCATAATGTGCGGAATTGCGGGGATATATAATTATCAGACAACAGGAGAGCCTTCGCTGGAACTGTCTTTAAGAAGAATGCTTTCATCCATCCGGCATAGAGGCCCTGATGAAAGTGGATTGTCTCTTGGAAAAAACATTGGATTAGGAAGCGTGCGGTTAAGTATTATTGATATTGCTTCAGGACAGCAACCAATTTCAGATGAATCCGGTAATTATTGGATCGTTTATAATGGTGAGATATTTAATCATAAAGAATTAAGAAAGGAAATCGAGAAAAAAGGTATCCGGCTAAAAACAAATTGTGATACAGAAGTGGTAGTGCAAATGTATGCGATGTATGGTTCCGGATGTTTGCAATATTTTAATGGCCAGTTTTCTTTTTGTATTTGGGACAAAAATAAAAAGGAACTTTTTCTAGCCAGGGATCGTGTAGGAATCAGGCCCTTATTTTATTGGCATCAGGATAAATCTTTTGCTTTCTGTTCAGAAATTAAAGGTCTGTTTACTCTTGATCACGTTGAAAAAGCCATTTCTCCAGAAAGCCTTTCTCAAATTTTTACTTACTGGACCACTCTTTCTCCTAATACGCCTTTTCAAAAAATTTATGAGCTTCCACCTGGTCACTTTATGATTGTAAAAGATAGTAACATTCATATTGATAAGTATTGGAGCTATGATTTTTCAAACTATAATTCTGATTCATCCAACTTGTCATCCAAAGTTGAAGAATTCAGATATCTTTTAAATGATGCAGTTAAAATCAGGCTAAGAGCAGATGTGCCTGTAGCGGCCTACTTAAGCGGTGGCCTCGATTCCAGTGTAACTACCTCGTTAATACACGAAATTGATCCTACAATCCTTAATACTTTTTCAATAGGCTTTAAGGATAAAGTGTTTGATGAAACTTCCTATCAACAAGAGGCTTCAAAGTATTTTAATACCAATCACACTGCTTTTGAATGCACCTCTGAAGATATAGCAGAAAATTTTTTAAATACAATTTGGCACGCTGAATTTCCGCTTTTGCGAACTTCTCCAACCCCGATGCTAATGCTTTCGAAGAAAGTCAAGGAAAGTAATATTAAAGTAGTTATAACCGGAGAGGGTGCTGATGAATTTTTAGCCGGATATAACATATTTAAGGAGTCAAAAATCAGGAGGTTTTGGGCACAAAATCCGGATTCCAAAATCAGGCCGAAATTATTGTCCAGGATATATCCCTATATTTTTAATTTGAAAGATGCCAATAATATTGCGTCTAAAATGTTTTTCGGCTACAAACTTACAGAAACCGATAATCCTTTATATTCACATTTATTGCGTTGGCACAATACATCAAGGATAAAATCTTTTTTTTCAGAAGATATTACTGAGAGTTTGGATGGATATGAGTCTCAAAACTCTATTCTTTCAACACTCCCTCCCAATTTTAAAAATTGGAGTGGTCTTTCCAAATCTCAATACCTGGAAGCTACCGTTTTTATGTCGGGGTATCTTCTTTCATCACAAGGTGATAGAATGGCAATGGCAAATTCTGTTGAAGGGCGTTATCC
>DASSHD010000108.1:0-7791 GCA_035693085.1 Hanamia sp.
CTGATCATTACTTTCTTTTTTACAAGCAGAAAAAAGCAAAGTAAAAAGGATACTATAAATAAAAATTTGTTGGTTCTTCATAAAATGATTTTAATAAAAAAGGAACAGTTTCGCTTTATTTAAAAAGATAAGTGAGAAATAAATTTTACAATGAATAACGGATTCCTACATAGTAAGACCGTTGATAATAATTTTGGTTGATGAGGGTTTTCCCAGCTAATGGCTGATTAGGAACCTGTGCATTTTTAAAGCTGGTATTTTTAATAAAAACGATCATAGGCGTATTGAGAAGATTATTTGATTTGGCAAAAATACTGAATCCGCTTTTAAAATTTTTGGATAGGGAAGCATCCATTTGTATAAATGCTTTTTGCCAAAGATCATTTCCAACAAACTGGGAAACGGAATTAATCCGGCTTCCTGTGTATTGAAGCGCTAATTGCCCATCCCAACCTTTTTCCATGTCTTTATATAAAAGAGAGGCATTGGCGATGTGAGCTGACTGTCCATATAATGGCCGCGTTTGCTCAACAGAAATGGTTTTAAGATTTCCATCGTCATCGCGTATGCGTTTTGATTTCGGGGTGGTAATCCGCGAATGAGTATAAGTATAATTCGCTTTGATGCCGATCTTATGAAAGTATTTGATAAATGATATTTCAGCTCCATAATTTTCTGCGTTTCCAAAATTTCCCGGAGTATAATAAATATCCTGGCCGCGAATACTGTCTGCTTTCAAAATATATTCAATTGGGTTTTGTATATGTTTATAAAAAACCCCGGCCATAAATTGTTCGGACGGATGCAGATAGGCTTCAAACCGAAGATCAAGATTATCAGCTACGGCATGCTTCAGCGCCGGGTTTCCACGTTCCACATAATCTTCATTTACTATTGTATAAGGCACGATTTCAAAAAAACCCGGCCTGTTGATTGACCTAAAATAAGACGCACGCCAAACTATTTTTCTTTGTGGCATAAATTTCAAATTAAGGCTTGGCAAAACGTCTGTGTAAATTTGTCTTCCATTTGGATTGTCCTGGCCAATAGGAAAATCCAAATTGTATCCCTGGTTGGTATTTTCAAACCTAACGCCACCAGTGATTTCAAAATGCGGTGACGAAGTTTTAAATTGAAAATATTCAGCCGCTGTTTTTTCAAAAGCTTTATAATTCAATGAGGTTCCTACACTTCCCCTCGGGTTTTCTAAAATCCATTGTATCTGATTGTAGTCGTTAAAATCTTCTCCCATTTTTGCATAAGGATCTTCGGGGCGAAACTGGTATTCATCGTAAAAATTTGCTCTTCGTTTATCGCGGTAGAGGCCTCCAACACGCCATTCTACAGGAATTGCGAAAATTGATTTATCATAGATCAGATTGAGGCATCCCGTCAAATCACGGTCGGTATTTTGCTGCCAGCGCCGCCACGCATTTTTGACGGTAGTTTTTGTAGCAATAAAATTCTTCTGTTCTCCATTTAAAATAATGGTTGCTTCATCAGGCTCGGCGTTAGTAGCTCTTGAATAAACTGCTGACCAGTTGAGACGGAGCAGCGGATGCAATTGAAAGTCGCCATGCAAATTGCTGTTTAGAATATGCTGTCTTGATGTTCTTGAACGGGTATCATACAGCAATGCAGCATTTCCATTGCTGGGATCATAGCCGCCAATAGTTAACAACGTTGACTTTACATCCCTGATTTGAAACTCTGTTAAGTTCATAAAAGAATTATTCCATTCAATTTTATTTTGGTTCTTTAAACGATAATCAATTTTTGAATAAACAGCATACCGGAATTCCTGTTCAGAAAAATTTCGCTTTTGCATTGAAGTAAGGGTTACACCTTTTAAAGTGTCAACCACATCTGATTCGAAAAATAAACCGTTGCTGCCTTTATAGGTATTTTGAAAGTTGGTTGCAAGAAGTACTCCTAATTTCTTTTTAAGAAAGCGGTTGCCAATGGTAAACCCGGCAAGCACATCCGGAGCCGGGCGCTTATTCTGATAACTTACCGGCCCCGAAGAAAAATCTTCAGTGGTTGCATTGTATGGATGAACATGCACCTCGTACGGAGAATTTATTTTGATTTGTTTATGGTTAAAACTCATAAAATTCCGGTTAAAGAAAATGTCATTATATCCGGTTGAAATATTTGCATCAACACCGAAAGAATCAGGTGCATCTTTCATTACCATATTTACAACGCCTCCCACAGCATCTCCTTCCATAGACGGAGTCAGTGTTTTATAAACTTCAAGGCGCTCAAGCAATTCAGACGGAAAAATATCCAATGGAACATAGCGGTTGTCTCTGTCCGGGCTTGGAATCTTAACGCCATTAATCAATGTATAATTATATCGTTTATCCATTCCGCGTAAGATCGGGAATTCACCCTCTCCAACATCATCACGTTCAATAGAAACCCCAGGCACACGTTGGACGACATTAGCTACCGTTACATCCGGAGAAATTTTAATTTCGCGGGAAGAGACAACATTCACTATTTGCGAAGCAGATTGTTCTACTGATGCTATTTTACCTGGCGTTTCTTTTCCTTTTACAATAATTTCTTTTAACCGGTTTTCTTTATTGGGAACCATTTCAGCTACTATTCGGGCTGACTTATTTTTATTAATTTCTACAAAAATTGTAAAAGTTTTAAAGGACACATAATTGACGGTAATTGTATAAGTTCCTTCAGGAATGTTGTTAATCGTAAATGAGCCATCCAGCCCGGAAGTTGCATATTTACCGGTAGGTTCTAAGTGAACGGTAGCGCCGGCAAGAGGAGCGCCTGCTGTGACATCATATACATAACCTTTGATCGTTCCGGCAACCACGCCAATAGGAACAAGCAAGAAGAGAAATATTAAATTCAATGCATTAACTAAACGCAAAAACATCATATCATTTTTTATTGCAAAAGAATTCTATAAAGTAAGGAAAAGGGTTTTTCATTTAGAATTGTTTTAATTTTTTTAGGACGATGATTCTAATTTGTTTCAACCTTTGGGTAAGGCCTGTCATATCCTTTAACAGCATGCCAGATAATTCTATTAAAAACATTATCGTCAATAAGATCTTTCTCATCAAGATCCTGTTCCATTGATTTTTTTGCCCAATACAATTGGTTGCCATCTAATTTATCAAGAGCAAGGTTTAACTCGTCAAGAGGAATATTATTTTTAACCGCTTTGTATGGAGTAAAATCGGGTTTGGTTGTAAAGCAGTCAAGCATTGGGTCGGCTGTCAAGTCCAGTTGGTTCATCGGAGGTATGCCAAGAATATTTTCCATGGTACGAACCATATTTATCTGTGAATAATAAGTAGATGTTACCGCCCCTCTTTTCGTGTAAGGACTTATGACGTAGCCTACCGTTCTGTGGCCATCTACATGATCAAGGCCCGCCTGCGGATCATCTTCTGTTACAAAAATGCAGGTCTCCTTCCAGAATTTGCTATGAGTAATTGCTTCTATAATCCGGCCAAGTGCAAGATCATTATCAGCTACTGCAGATTTCGGAGCGGGCAAACCGGGCCTTGTGCCTGAAGTATGATCGTTTGGCAGTTCCATAATTATAAAATTGGGGAAATTATTATTTTGTTCATATCCTTTCAACTCTTTGATAAATTCTGAAGCACGGTACTGGTCAGGTATCCTGAGTGTGAATGCCGGGTAAGTAGGGCATACATACGGAGTAAGTTGTTCTATGGAACCTATTGCACTGATGCTTACGTTATGAGTACCATTTTGCAAATCATTATAAATGTCCATCCAACCTGCGCTCTCCGGCTTTACAGTAGTTTTTACAAATTCGCCATAATCACGGAACGTTAATCCGTGCCTTAAAACATTATCCCAGATAAATCCGGAACTGGCATAGGCCAGGGCATCATCACCGTTGTAAGGATAACTGCGTGTAAAGCCTCCGAATGATTTTTCAAGATAATCGGTAACATAAGCTTCATCAGTCCATTGGTGACCGGTAGCGCTCAAGATACCGCTACAATTAAAATTATCCATTAGCACAAATTGCTCAGCCAAACGGTGATGGTTAGGCGTAACTTCCCGGCCAAATTCTACTAAGCTGGTATCTCCATTTCCCTGCGGCATATCACCCAACACCTGGTCGTAAGTGCGGTTCTCTTTTATAATGTAAACTACATGTTTGAAATAAGAAGCCTGGCTGGGCAACCATGGAACGGGAACTTTTTTCCGGCTCTTTTCAGTGGGATGCATCTTTGCCAGCATTTGTACAAAAGAATTGTTTTGATGTACGGTACCCGTCATCTTTTCAAGCTCTTGTTTGCCGGGCACCGGAATTATGGAAATAGTACCCAGTACGTCATGAGTATTATGTCCGTGCCTGTTAGTGCGCTGGTTAAGAGAGCCAACACCTTTTACATTGGCGACATACAGGAAATCTCCACCTTTGCTTGTGATTACTGAACCGGGGTACCATCCTGTAGGTATATAACCGGCTACCTGATGAGACGCATCTGTTTGTATAACACATATTGCATTTTCAGTGCCATTGGCCACATACAGGTACTGGCCGTCTGGTGAAATAGTGAGGTCGTTAGGAGCGCTGCCAAAAGGAATATCTTTTTGTGCATGCACTGAAAGAGTATCTATCACCTCATCTGTTTTTGTATCAATTACTGCAACGATATCACTATTAGCACAGGCAACATATAATTTATCGTGATCAGGACTCAATACCATGCCCGTAGGAAGCAAACCCACAGCGATGGATTTCTCCTCTACATTCCGGTCCAGGTCTATAACTGACACCGAACCGTGATTGGCAATACCGGTCACCGAATCAACCAATACCTGTGAGCCGGAAGTGTTGTAGGTAATCTCTCCCTCTTTTGGCCTTCTGCCACCCAGGTTAGTTACATAAGCTTTATGTGGCGAAGCCATAATTACATCATAAGGAGCAATTCCCACCGGGATCTGAATAACATCATTCGTATCTTTTAAATTGACTGCCGCCAATGAATTACTTCTGCTTAATGTTACATATAATTTATCTTCTGTGTTCCCAAAGGCAATGCCACAGGGAAGAGGAGCGCCCCCGATTGCAGGCTTAGGTAATGTTATTTGCTTCTCCCAACGCATTATATTGGTGTTGTCTATTGTTGCGATATTAATGTGATTGGTAGCGTCTGTTACAAATACATTGTGCCCATCGGCAGAAAGACACATCCCCGTCGGAGACGATCCGCTTTTTGGATAAGGCAGCGATTGCAAAATCGTTCTGTCACTTATATTGATAAGGTCCAATGAATTCATATTCTTCACGAAAAGCAATTTCCCGTCATGTGATAATGTCAGATCAATAGGTCGTCCCGGTAAATATACCTGGAATCCTGCCGGTTGTAATAGTTGGTTTGATGGAACCAGGATACTTCCTTTTGGTTGTATGCCAACTGTTCTGTTACCAAGAATAGTTTTCTGCTGCGCGATAGAAACAAACGGGCAACAAGAAATGCAAATAAAAATAATAATGATACATCTGATGGTAAGCCTTATTCTACTCATAAAATTTATTTTTTAAAATGTATTTAATTACTTCCTGAATTCTAAATTCTTTTTATCAATCATCCGGATTTCGGATCAGATTCTTGTTATTTTGTGCTTCTGCTACCGGTAAATGGAAAAGTAGTTCAGTAAATAAAGTTATGGCCATATTCATAAAAGTATTCTGAAAGATTTTATAGCAGTATCAAACTATTGAGAGACAGTTATATTTGAAACCATGTCCATAGTAAGGATTCTTTTATCCAACATTTTATTTTTCTTAGACCTAGCAGTAAGCGAACCTTTATTGAAAATTTTTGTTTATCCAATCATTCTACTTTATACCGCTTTCCATCTTTTACCAGTTGTAACAATACTCCGGCGCTATCTTTCGCCGCCAGGTTTTTGCCCGCAGGCAACGCTTCGAGTGTGGTAATATTTCCCTTGCCATCTATGGAAAGAGAAAATGTTTTAGATAAAAAGTTTTGCGGGCAAATAGCATGTTTCCGCAAATGAGCAGTAAGCCGGAGATAATTATTCTTTTTATATTCATATCTATTTATTTAATGGTTGTTGATGAAATGAGGAAGCGCAATTCCGGTAACTAAATACAAATTCAAATTAAAAGCCTGCTTTGACGGTAGGCAGGTTGGTTTACTGTATCAAATAATTATACAAAGACAGTAAATTTTTTAGCTTGAAACCCTCGCTAATTTACCTCATCGAAGTATATTTTCAATCAATTGACTTTATCTTCCCCTTAGTGTTAAGTCATCTATAAAGCCGCATATCCCACAGAGACACTAAGGGCACAAAGCAATATTGGTTCGTGGGATTCTTTTTCATGGTATGATAAACTCGACATAGCACTAATTCAACAACATCCCTACATCAATACGATAGCGTTGCCTCGTCATAGAATGCCTTTATTACTCGCCGCAAATATTATAAAATCAGCTAAGCCATTAGCAGCTAATATGCCCCTGCAATATCCCGTGTCAAATTAAAAAAAGCACTTTTTTCTTCGTTTACTATCTCGTAGAGTTTCCAATTATCATTATCAATTTGTTCCAGATGCCAGTTCTTTGTTGGATCGGCTAATTGCTTTTTTATCTTACGTGGAAATGCATTGGCCGCTCTTGCATTTTCCCATGTCCGTATTGTATGAAAGATTTCATATTTGTGTGGGCAATTCTCTACTGATTTTTGGTCTAAAGGCATTATGTATGTTACGCCAACTCCTACCGAAATAGCTTCAATATGCTCATATTCTTTTGGCGTTGATGAAGAATCTATTCCAAAATTGCCGCCGAATGTTGCCGGGAAATAATTAGCAAACGCCACATTCCGTAAATCCTTTCCTTCACTTGTTGCACTTCCCCATTGATCGGTTTTTAGATCATACATGTTTTTTCCGCCTCCAACGTTCCAAACGCTTTGATAATGCCATGAGCCTTCTGATAACGTAGCACCCGATATACGTATGTAAGGAATACCGTCAAATGATGCCCTGTCAAATAATTTTCTAAAAAATCGCTTTACAGAATAATACCCATGCCCATTGTTAAAGAGGAATTCTTGCCCGTCAAGATCTATAAATCTGATTCCATTGATACTGCTGACATCAGCGTAGTATTCAGCTATTTTATCTTGTAGATAAATATCAGGAATAAGGCCTTCATATCCATAATCCAAAGTGACCTGCAATTTATATAAAGTATCACCAGCCTCATGATTCGATTTCTTTGTACCCCAATATCCACGCTTCACATTTTTTAGTGTATAAGGAGGCGTATCTGAAACACCTAAATAGTGAATAAGTTCCTTCCCGATTTTTATAATATTCAGATCGGCGCTATGACCTTCCCAGGAGGCTACTTCGTTTAAAAATGCAGGGTCGTTCACCACAATATTCGTGTCTGTTTCATTGATACTTTTCGCAAGGATGCGCTTTTGTTGGTAGCACAAACTATCGCTTGGTACAGGGCTGGCATCTTTTGTTCCCGGCGCCAGTGCAATTGTTATGGTATGCCTTCCCATTAAAATACCAAGAGGATTAGAAATGTCAGTAAACTCCTTATGTGATTTATTCCCGCTGGTAAAATGGAAGGGTTTTGTTTCAAAATTTTTTCCATCAATATATCCATCATTTCCGCGGTCCACTTTAAAGTAAGGCAGGTCATTGGCTTCAATTGCTTTAAATCCCATTTGTGAAACGTAACTTACGGTACTATCAAATAAATTCCCGGATGTAGTTACATC
>DASSHD010000109.1:0-10161 GCA_035693085.1 Hanamia sp.
TACTATTTGCTCAGGTGATTTTTTCATCCATAAAGAATAGAATCTAGGTGCCTGCTCATCCTGAATTAAATAATCTTCACCATTAAATTCCCCAAAAAAATCTTTGCCATTTTGTTTCACAGCTTTCATAAAATAAAGATAAGCTGCAAATGCCAAAGCAAATAATTGAGGAACTGTTTCGTTGTTTTTATAATGATTAATCAACACGGGAATACAACGTAATTGAATTTTTGAGCTATAGTTCAATGTTATATTTTCCCAATAATGATTGATGTGGGGATTACGAAAACGATCCAGCACCTTAGAAATAAAAACTTCTTTGGCTGCATTATCAATTTTATAAGGAATGAATGGAGCTATTTCATTTCTCATGATATCAGCTATAAGTGATGAAGTGAGTTCGTCCTGCATCGTATCATAAACAGTTCCGTAACCTGCGAGGAATGCTATCCCACAGGTAAGCGTATGCGTCCCATTTAATAATCGCAATTTTAATTCGCGATGCAAATCAATATTTGGTTCAATAACTACACCTTCGTCGGCTTCCGCAAATGATAAAACATTTTTTATTTTTTCATCACCTTCTATCGCCCATAAACTATATACTTCACTCACAACTAATAATTCATCTTTATAGCCTAATTCATTTTCAATCTTAGTTTTTGTTTCTTTATCAGGCATCCCTGTAACAATTCTATCTACTAAAGAATTACAAAAATAATTTTTCTTCTCAACCCACTCAATAAAATCATCTTCCAGAGAATTTAAGTGGGCTAATTCCAAAACAATTGATTCAAGTTTTTTACCGTTTTCTGAAATTAATTCTGTTGGAACTATTACCAATCCACTGTCTTCGCTTCCATTAAAGGAGATGAATCTTTCGTACAAAAATGCGAGTAATTTTCCCGGAAAAGAAACAGGAGGATACTGACGGATATCGTCTTTTATCAATTGTATTCCCACTTCTGTCGTATTTGAAATAATGATTTTTAGTTCTTCATTGTGTGCACATTTCAAAATTTCGCTCCATTCATCGTGTGCATTTAAAACACGACTGATTGCAGAACAAATAATGTCTTCTTCAACTTTGTCCCCATTTTGAATACCACGTTCGCTGAGTGTGTACAGGCCGTCTTGTTTATCAAATGCAGAAGTGTCACCTTTTGAAGTTGATTTTATTACAACAATTCTACCATTAAAAATGCCCACTTTATTTGCCGCATCAATAAAATAATCCGGTAACCCACGGAGTAATATTCCTGTACCGAATTGCAAAACTTTTTCAGGCAATTCAAAGATATCCTCATCAGGAAGCGACACTTTTTCTGAAGTTATGTTTTTGAGATTATATCGGGATAATTTCATATTGTTTAGTTTTTGCAATTTCTTTTTTTAGTAATATCAATTTTTAATTTTATTGTTTGATTCCAAAAATTCCATCAAACATTTATTAATTTTTTTTATCTTAAATCTCATTTTCTTTCTCAGTAAACCAACAAAAAAATCAGTTTTTTATTTTATAATTCAATTCATTTTGTTTGCTGAATGGCCCATTTAACAACGTCTTCAGCGGCCTGGTAGTTTTGAAAATCCGGTGGGATTTTTCTTCCATCTGTGTATTCATTATAAAACCATGGATCGCCTACGGCAAACACACTTCCTTTGCCTATTTTAGCAATGGCTACTACATTGAAATTCCCTGCTTTGAGAATAGTATGTGCAGGCGGTTGCACAGCAAGTGAAGAATATTCTTTGATATAAACTTTCTTCACATTTTTAAAGATGGGATTTCCAGGAGCAACATCAATTTTTGCCATCTCAAAATTGCGACCGGTTTCTTTATTCCTGCTGTCATAATTAAATTGAATGCCAAATTTGGCAGCAAGGGGATTGTAATGTGTAAACTCAACGTTCCCCGAATCATTGCTAAATAATAAAAGAACACCGCCATCTTTCACCCAATTATAAATGGAATTAATATCATCTTCACTAATATAATTCGGATGCTCACTTTCTTTTTTTGTATCCGGATCAACAATGATATAAATAGAAGTATTTTTCAGATTCTGTAATGTGGGAGCCGTTTTCAGGTCTTTTGTCTGTACTCCGTATTTGTGAAAAATATTTCCAAACATCGAATAGCCTCCGTTATCTTTTTCTTTCCACACGTAATGCCATTGTATCGTTTTTCCGGTAATATCTTTCTTTGTCTCATGATTAAAATAATAATCAAGCGTAACCGTTTTCCCTTTCCCCAATGGAAGCGTGCGAAGAAGATTTATTTCGTTTGATGCCAATAAAAAGGCACCAACACCTTTCGGATCATTAGTTACTACTTTTTCCTTTATATAATAATCATAACTTCCATCACGATAAGGTTTGCCGCCTAATCCTGATACACTAACGGTTCCTTCTAAATTCGTTTGTCCATCTACGTCAGTAATGAATTTTTTTAAAATTCCTTCGTAGCCTTTTTTTGCAACTGGTAAATAAGACGAGGGCAAATAGCCAAGGCGCACACCTTTCAGCAAAGTATAAACAAACATGCAACTTGCCGATGCTTCCAGATAATTTCCTTTTCGGTTTGGATAATTTAAAACGTCCCACCATAAGCCGGTCTTATTATCCTGAACTTTAGTAACAGCCACTGCAAAGCGATTTAAAATATCAATCAATTCTTTTCTTTCGGGTTGATCTTTTGGAAAGTATTCGAGTGCATCTACAAGTCCCATTCCATACCAACCCATTGCGCGTCCCCAGAAATTTGCTGAAAGCCCTGTTGTTTTATTTGCCCAGGCTTCTGTTTTCGATTCATCATAACCATGATAAAGTAAACCAGTCTTTGGATCTCTTGCGTGTTTCTCCATCAAAATAAACTGACGTGCAATGTCATTAAAATCAGAATCTTCATGGAAAGTTTTTGCCCATTCTGCATAAAACGGTTCAGCCATATAAAGGCCATCAAGCCACATTTGATTGGGATAAATTTCCTTATGCCAAAATCCGCCATCTTTCAAGCGCGGCTGCTGGCGCAATTGTTCCCTTAATGTGGATGCGGCTTTATAATATTTTTCCTTACCTGTTACTTCAAAAAGTGTGAGTAGATTTCTTCCGCATAAAATATTATCGAGGGTATAATTATCAAATGCATAGGTTCGGATATTCCCATCATTTTCTACAAAATGATCCATACTTTTTTGTATGTAGTCAAAATAATTTCCGTCTCCCGTTTGTTCCCAAAGTCCTTCAATCCCTTTCAAAATTACACCCTGATCATAAGTCCACCTGGCCGGCTTCCCCGCAGAAGTTGTTAATGAATCTTTCCAAATCATCATCACTGTTTTCGCCATTGCTTCAGTATAATCTTTAGGCTGTTGCGCACTGGAAGCGAAAGAAAGAATGACAAAAAGCGAAAAGCAAAAAGTTATTTTCATTTTAATAAAACAATTTAACTCAGTTTAATAATTATCAAACTGCTGTGAATAAACAATTATAACTCTATATTTAAAAAGATCAATCAGAATTGTCTTATTTATTTACGCAAACGATACCAAAATCATTATCAATCACAATCTTGGTTTAAAATCAATTTATTTAAAAAAAATTCCAGTAAAGAAACAAATAATTCAAATTCTTATTTAGTTATTGATTCTACCCTGAACCAATCAAAATCTGCGTACCCTGAATCATTAGTTTGCGATTCCCGGGTACAAAACAATCCTACTTTTGCGCCAATCCATCTTCCTTCCCTTGCTGTAAATGTGTCATCAATATTTTGAAACTGATTCCCATCAAAACTATAGCTAAACTGGCACTGTTTGCTTTTGGCCACTTTAACGCGCAGATAAATCATTCCATTTTTAACTTCAGAAATTACCTTTTCATTTTCTTTTTTTCCTTTCTCAGCGTTTTCACAAACACTATAAACTAAATACAATTTACCGTCTTTCTTTTTTAAAGCAAGATCCGCATAACTCATTCCCATAATGGTTAATCCCGCTTTTTCATTTTCTAATTTATCGTTGGGTTGAAAATTCATTTTTGTAGTTACCATAAATTCCTCTGCAGGAAATTTTTGCAATAGAACATTTGGGACATCCCATAAATTATTGGCGCTATCGGGAATTTTAACGGAATACAAACGCAAACTACTATCAGCTGCATTCATGTAATACCATGCCGCTTGTGGATTGGCCATCCATTGCCATTGCAATCCCAAATTATTATCATTAAATTCATCACTTTCCTGTGGTGTTTGAATTGGATATGTTTTTCCCACATTAGGTTTCTTATAAACCATTACCGGTTCACCGATGCTGCCTCCATTTTTCTGAACTCCAATTATCGGCCAGTTATCTTTCCATTTCATAGGTTCTAAATGAACTACACGACCATAAGGTCCTTTATCCTGGAAATGCAAAAACCAATTTTCGCCGGTTTGGGTTGTTACCCATGCACCTTGATGAGGACCATTTATGTTTGTAGAACCCTGATGCATGACTACTTTTCGTTCATACGGTCCGTAAATATTTTTTGAACGCAATACCAATTGCCATCCTGTGGAAACGCCACCAGCGGGCGCAAAAATGTAATAATATCCATTTCGTTTGTACAACTTTGGCCCTTCGATGGTCGGATCTTTTTCATGTCCATCGTAAACAATTTTACCAGCATCAATAACTTTAGTTCCTTCCGCATTTAATTTATTTACCACCAAAATACTTTTGATACCGGCACGGCTACCCGCAAATGCATGAACAAGGTAAACCCGGCCATCATCGTCCCACAAAGGGCATGGGTCTATCAAACCTTTTCCGGGATAAACTAATATTGGATCACTCCATGGCCCTGCAGCTTTTTCTGCTTTGGTCAAATAAATTCCAAAATCCGGATCAGGATAATAAATATAAAATTCACCTTTATGAAAACGGATGGCCGGTGCCCAAACCCCATCACCATGTCTCGGAATTGAAAAATGATCAAACGGAGGCTGGCGCAATAAAGCGTGCCCAATGATTGTCCAGTTAACCAAATCTTTTGAATGCAAAATGGGCAAGCCCGGAACATCTTCAAAGCTGGAAGAAACCAAATAAAAATTATCACCGACTCTTATCGCATCGGGATCGGAATAGTCTGCATTGATGATGGGGTTTTTATAAGTGCCGTTGCCGTTATCAGGTACCCAGACTTTAGAAACAGGTGGAGTTTGGGCACGGGCAAAAAACCCAAGAGAGATTACGTATATGGTAAAAAAAACGTTTTTCATATTATTTGAAAGGATTCCAATTATTAAATATTTTGCGGATAGTATAGAGCTTTGCCTCTTTACCAGTTATTTGCTTTGACCAGGATACTCGCGAAGAAGGATTAGCACCTGGTCCATAACTTTTATACTCAGCATAAAAAGCAGTTTTTTCATTTTCGGGGTTATCCCAATTATACCATCCTTCCGGCTTTACAGTTTTATCCATTTCACATTCAATAAAAACTGTTTTTGCGAATGGCCTCCATGGCCTGCCGAGATAAAAAGAACCAGGCGGTGCACTCCCGGTTATTTTACAATGCAAGAAAACATAACCAAATTTTCTAGTTTTCGGCGTAGATGCAGTCGTATAAAAACCTCCGGCCTTCCCAAAGATAGTACAATGATCAAAAATTGCTGTAGCTGCTCCGAAGATAAAATCAACGGTACCCTCTATGTAACATTCGTAATAATATTCCCTCCCAATTCCGTGAGTATATAAGGTATCGTGGAAACCTAAGAAACGGCAATTCCGAAATACTGCCCTATCACCGGTAACGCGAACCGCAACTGCCTGGCCAACGGGGCCTGCAGAATTTTGAAAAGTTATGTTTTCAGCATGAAAACCGCTACCGTAAATAAAAAAAGAAGCAGAACCGGAAGTTCCGATATTATTTCCACTGCTATCTTTTTTTGATGCGAAATCATCATAGGTTAGGATAGTGTTGCTTACACTTTCACCGACCATATACACGTTAATTTTTGAAGTATCCAGCCGGAGTTTTTCTTTATAAATGCCATTCCGTATGAAAATAACTGTTGGGATATTATTATAGTTTGTAACAGCATTAATGGCCTCTTGAACAGTTTTATAATCGCCTGTTCCATCTTTGGATACAACAATAGTTATATAGTTACCTGGCAAGTCTTTTATGCTGCTTCTCCAAATTGTTTCAACGCTTTTTTGCTGTGCAGATAATGATATATTAAAGAATATAATTGGAAAGAATAGTATAAATATTTTTTTCATAATAATAGATCCATATTCTTTCGATTTCAATTTTTTGCAGGTCATTGAAACGGCCTGGAATTTATGTTTTTGAACCAGAACAAATCGTTCAAGCCTCGGGCATTTCCATCACTTAATATATTTTCAGTAGTATATTGTTTTGCTTCATCATCAGTTAATTGCTTGCTCCACTTTACCCGCAGTCCAATAACCGAGCCGGCTCCATTATTTTTGTACTCTGCATAAAATGTTGTTTTCTCGTTTTCCGGATTCTCCCAGTTACTCCATCCTGCCGGTATTATTTGTTCTGGTAGAGTACATTTTATGAATACTGTTCGGGCATAAGCGCGCCAGGGTCTCCCAAGATATAAAGCTGTAACTGATGAATCAACAGTTACCTTACAATTCGAAAAAACAAAGCCAAACTTTTTATCCTTTGGTGTATTGGCAGCAGTAATAAACGAATTTGTTTTTGCGTGAATAATGCAATCTTCAAACAAAGCAGTAGAAGGTCCAAAAATAAAATCCGTCGTTCCTTCAATATAACAGCTATCAAAATATTGACGTGAATTTTCACCTGAAGAAAAAATAGTATCCTGGTTCCCAATGAACTTACAATTTTTAAATACTGCTTTATCTGCGTCAACATATAAAGCTACTGCCTGACCAACAGGGCCGGCAGAATTCATAAAAGTGATGTTTTCAGCATGGAAGCGATTTCCTGAAATCTTTGCAGTATAAGAGGTAAAAGTTGTTAGCTTTCCCCGACCTGAATAATCGTCAAAATTAATAATAGTTTTATCTACACTTTCACCAATAAAAGTGACGTCTGTGTTGGTTTCCGGTAAATCAATTTTTTCGTTATAGATACCATTTTTTATGTACAATGTGATGGAAGCAAGAGGATAAACTCTCATAGCGTCAATGGCATCCTGGATATATTTAAAATCTCCGCTGCCATCCTTCGCTACAGTAAAAACATATTTGTATTGTTGGGGATTAGCGGTTTGTGCAAAGTTTGCATGAGGAAGAAAAAAAATTAAACAAATAGCTATCAGATTATTCTTACAATTCAAAGCTTTCAAAATTTATTGGTGAAATATTTTTTTAAGAAAATCGTCAATGTACTTTAAAGTAGGTTCGAACCACGGGTAGAATAGGCAAAAAGAATGTGGCGCATCTTTAAAACCATGTACTTCTGAATAAATATGGTTACTATCAAGCACATTAATATAATCCTGCCTTCCTGCATGCATCCTCGGCGAACTGCTATTTAGAAATAAAGTTGGCGGCGTATTCCCGCTTACGTAGCTTAATGGTGAAGCGGCTGCCCACAAAACTTCATTCCCTTTTTTCGGATAGCCGAACCAATAGGTAGCTGCGGAGATACCCTTACTATCATTACCCTCGCCACTTTCAGAATTAACGAAAGAAAGCGTTCCGTCAATATCTATGAGCGCATTTACATTAGTTGAGATTCCTGTGTTACAATTACACCCTTCAAAAAGAGGCATGTTGCCTGTTGTTGCCATAAAGGCTGCCAGCTCGCCACCTGATGAAAATCCCGCAATTACAATTTTTGATGTATCAACATCATAGGTTGATGCATTGGACTTTACCCACCTGATTGCAGCTTTGATATCATAAACCGACGCAGGGAACAACGCTTCAGTAGAAAGCCTGTATTCAGGGGTAAAACAAACATATCCAAGATGCGCCAGGCTTTCTGCAAGAGGGTAATGCTGCGACCGACTGCCGGTGCGCCATCCTCCACCATGAACCATGATAACAGCAATTTTCTTTTTAGTACCTTCTTCTTTCGGCATAAAAGCATCTATCATTAAATGATGATTGTCAATAGTGCAGTAAGTGACCCCTCTCTTTTCTACTACATCCGGATAATGAAACTCCTGGATAATAGCAATATCAGGATGGTCTTTTTTAGTGTATTCGTATGCACTGTAGGTGGTATAAGAAGTATCTCTCTTGCCAGTAACGCCTATCATAGATTGTGCGCTGGTTTCCATGCTTGTCAGACAAAATGTGAGGCAAAACAAGAGAGATATTTTCCTCAACTCCTGTAATTTATTTTCTCTTTTCATTTGAAATGTCAATCTTTAAATTGTAGGATTTGAAAAGGGTATGATCACTTTAATTGCGATGTAACATAAAAAATTAGTAACCTGGATTCTGTTTTAAATTTGGATTGGCGGTTAACTGTGGATTTGGAATAGGATAAATTTCGTGAAATTTCTCCGTTTGGGTTGTTTTAAATGCCCAGGTTCCTGTAAAGTAATCGCCAAATCTTATCATATCGGTCCTTCTACAACCTTCCCATAAAAACTCTCTTGCTCTTTCATCCTCCAGGTTTTGTAAAGTTAATGTAGTTAAAGGGGTTGCATTGCTCCTTACTCTCACCTGGTTTACCAATGGCAACGCATCAGCAACGTCCCCCAATCTGAATAATGCTTCGGCTTTCATTAGAAGTACATCTGAATATCTTTCTAATACTTCATCATTATTAGCGTTGTATCCGGAAAAGGTTGCCCCAATTGGTGTATATTTCAACACTTTATATCCTTCATTATCCTGGGCGGCCGTTAAACTCTGCACAGGTATAAGAACTAACTGTTGTCCATTAGGATAGTTTAAAGGACTGCCGTCTAAATAGAATTGTGGTCCATTTTCAACCATTGTTTTCCGGGTATCTGCATTTTCGTATTTATCCAATGCAACCTGGGTGGTACTATAACCATTGGCCGGGGAGAAAGGAAGATTGTATTTTAATTGGTCCAGTCCGTTTTGCGTATATAGGATAAATTGATTGTTGCCTGCATTTATAGTGGGATCCTTGGTAAAGGCCGAAATGATTTCTGTCGAAGTTGCCTGTTTTGGTTTAGTAAAATTATCAATTACGTTAGGCATAAGACTGTATGCTCCAGTATTTATTACTGAATCGCACATGTTCACAACTTTTTGCCATTCCGGTGTGCCAGTATAAACCTCTGCGTTAAGATACATGTATGCAAGTGCGGTATAGATAGATTCCCGAGTAAAGCGTGGATAATAAGTAGCATGATTTACCTGGGTTACAGAGGGTAAATCAGGTGCTGAAGCCAGCATTTCACTTTCGATAAAATTATAAATATCAGCTCTTGCTGTTGTCCCCGGCAAACTATCCTGATTTATTCTGGCAACTGTCACCAAAGGTACGTTGCCCCAGTTGTCCATGGCAAAAAAGTAACCATAGGCCCTCAACGCGCGGGTTTCCGCAATCAAAGATTTAAGATTGTCCTTGTTAGGCGATGCTTCAAGGCTTTCCAATACCGCATTGGCAGTGCCTATTTCCTGAAAGATATAGGTCCATGCCCTTGCTATGGTGTTGTTGTCTGCATTTTCAACATGTTCAGTAAGATCAATATTACTTTGATCAAACCAACCACCGCTGGCTCTACCCGGAACAATAAACTCATCCGTGCTGAATTCTTTCATACGCCATGGATCACCAATATCAACATTGTAATCAAGCAATTGGTAAATTCCGACAACAGAAGACAATGCTTCCGACTCGCCCGTATAATAATTATCAGGAGATAGACTTCCGAATGTTTCCGGCGCAAGTTTCGTGCATCCGGTATTAAATACATATGCTATTAAAAAGAATGCAAATGCTTTGAAATATTTATTATTCATAAAAATAATTTTGATGTTTGATTAAAAGGTAAAGTTGGCTCCAATACTGATAGTCTTTGCCCTGGGATAACTTAGGTAATCTACGCCCAATGGAGCGGTACCAGTGCCCGACACTTCCGAATTCACTTCCGGATCAATACCGGAGTAGCGTTTGAAAAGCAGAAGATTTTGACCTGTTAAAAAGATTCTTGCAAATTGGATGAACGAATGCTTCAAA
>DASSHD010000110.1:0-5463 GCA_035693085.1 Hanamia sp.
TAAAATTGGGAACCGGCCTACATACCACAATGGATAAAGCGCAGAAGCCAATGCAATACATAAAACGGTGATGCCCTGGTACAAAAAAATGGAAGGGTTAAGCGATGCAGGAATCACAGCCTCTATACCAAATTGCTGATATACGGCCGCGGCTGAGCCTGTCAATGGAATAGGGTGATTGTGAAAATAAATCACGACGGGCAAAATGAGAATAATCCCTGAGAAAATACCAAGGCATCCCAGGAAGAACGTTTCTATAAACACAATCATCATCAGTTTTAACCGGCGCATGCCTATTGCTATCATTACTGAGAACTCTTTTTTTCGTTCCATGGTCATCATAAGTATCGTGCCGAATACGCCAAATGCTACCACCACGTATAAAATGCCAATCATAATAATACCACCTGAATTATCGCCCTTTATTTCCTGCAGCAGGGTTTTATTCATTTTTTGCCATTCCATTACTTCCATATTGCCGTGTAATAATGACCGGATAGAATGAACCGTATTATCCAGGCGTTCGGGATGGTGCAGCATCATACTGATAGAAGTAACCATGCCGGGCGCTCCAAAAAGATTTCCTGCCTCGGGCAATGAAAGAAATACAATGTTATTGTTCATTTGCTCAACAGGGTAATGAAAAATTCCTTGTATGCGAAACTGACCAGCAGCAGTGATACCATGATAACCTTGTCCCAATAACACAATGGTATCGCCTTTGTTCAACCCCAGGTATTTGGCAAGGCCATCGCCAATGAGTATTCCCCTATCATTTATTTTCAGGTAGGAACCTTCTGTAATTTTATTGGCCAGGCCATTCATTTTATTTTCCTGTGCGGGATCTATGCCTACTACTTCCACGCCTTTCGTATGCGGGCCGGACGATGCCAATGCATAAGACTCCAACCGTGGCACAGCAAGAGACACATTTGTATTGTTGCCGATGAGTTGGTTAAGATTTTCATCGGGCATAAAAGCATTATTAATGGACTTATCTTCCCAATAACCCTTTGTATGTATCTGCAGATACCCGGTAGAAAACCGCACTGCATTGCTGATCATATTTTCGTAGGCTCCTTTCTGAACAGAACGAAGGCCGATAGCAAGAATAACCGCCATCAATACTGATATTAGCGTGATGAAGGTTCTGCGTTTATTACGCCATAAAT
Organism: Hanamia sp.; assembly: GCA_035693085.1. Classification (GTDB taxonomy): domain Bacteria; phylum Bacteroidota; class Bacteroidia; order Chitinophagales; family Chitinophagaceae; genus Ginsengibacter. The sequence continues at coordinate 1,173 of DASSHD010000110.1, forward strand.
TACGCCATGCCAACTTCACTATCTGTTTCATGTATTTTGTATTTCCAATAATTAGTTCAACGTACCGACTTCATATTTTGCTGTGAGAAAAAGCTTTCTTTGATGGGCTGGTCAAATGACATTTGATCAAATAGCAGAATGGTTTTTTTACCTTTTTCTTTCACCGGTATCATCTCTAATTTTGCAGGCAGGTCTCTGTCGCCAAAATGTTTAATATCACTTGATATTTGCCTGTTGACCAGGTTGCCATCTTCATCATAGTATCCTGCCTGCAAAAGGAAATCCTGTTTTTTGGATATCCAAAGAATGATTTTATTCCATACTACCGCTGCGTGCGGCTTTGGCGTGAGTAGAATTTTATAACAATCATATCCTTCCACCGTTTCGCTTCCCAGCATTTTGTGGTCATAATCATCTACAATTGAGTTGGCTTTCACGAGGTCGTTGTTGGTAAAATCAGATCCCATCCAGTTTTGCCCCATCATGGATGGCGGTATGCGTATAATGCGGCTGATGGAGGGTATCCAGTTCCACATTTCGTTCTGTCTTTTCAAAAACACCTGCCCTTTATCCTGCGCCGGCGCTGTGATCAGGATCATGTAGTAATCGCTTCCCAACGACCATGTTTTCATACTAACCGTCCTGCTCCATGTGGGGCGCTGAATAGTCATGGTGGCAATACTTTGGCTTGATTTGCCATTCATCAGGTCATTGGCTTTGCGTACTATATCTGTGGCATCCTGTGCTTGTGTTGTATATCCTATGAACAATAGTACAGGAACAAGTAGCAAAAGTTTTTTTAATTGAATGATATTTTTCATGATAATCTTATTAGGCGAATTTTTTAATAATCATATTTATCACATCGTCCAGGGGATATTGGTGAGGCGCCACCATGATATCAAACATGATTCCATCAAGCACGGCGCCAAACAGAATCGCTTCGGCTTTCGGGTTGGAGCTTCCTTTTTTCTTAAAATAAGTTTCATACACTGACAAGTAAAGCCTGAAAAAAGGGGCCAGTTCTTTTTCAAATTTTTGCGTCATGTTCTTTTGTAGTATCAGCATGCAATACAATCGCCAGAAATCATTTTCTTCCTGGAATAATTTTATCATGAACCTAAGTCCTGAAGCAAAAGATTTTTTATCCGTGGGTTTAGGTACTGCCCCGTTCTTCATGAAATCAGCCGCTTTTTTCAAGCCAAATTTTAAGAGATTGTCTAATAGTATTTCTTTACTCTCAAAATAGGTATATAACAACCCTTTTGAGATTCCGGCTTCTTCAGCTATCATGCTAATGGTAGAACCATTATACCCCCGTTCAGCAAACACTTTTAACGCCGCTTCCAGTATCACAGCACTTTTTCTCTCTCTTAATTCTTCTAATTGAAATTTTGAACGGGGGCACATATTTTTAAGACTGACTATTTAGTCAAAACTAAAACGATACAATAGAATTGACAAATCTTTTTTTCTAAAATGGTGGTACGGTAAGATTTTTTAAGATTTTGTTTTGGATTGAGTTAGGTTCTTTTTATTGAAAAGAAAAAATACAAATCTTCAAAAAAAGTTTGTCTGCTGTATGCATGGCTTTTACGAGAAAAATACGGATAGGGAAGCCAACCTTTGAAAGGTGGGAACCTTATGGACAATCCGTTACATTGTATTTAATATCCTTCAGATAAAATTTTCCATACACAAATTCTCCTTCAGGGTAATGCCATACACCTTCTCCAAAAGAAAAAATGTTTCGTCCATTGAATTCATTGTATTCTTTAACCGGTGTGGAAAACCGGTATTGTTTCATATCGCCAATATCATACCGGTCATCAGAAATAAAATTGACTAATTGGTGCTGTTCATTAAAATAAAGTGCGGCTGTTATTTTATTTACTCCGTTCGTAAAAGTTGCTTTGGCAGATAAACTATCTAAAGTCTCCCACTGAATTCTTTTGTCAATAAGTGTTGCCGGCGCCATCAGGCACATATCATTAAAAAGTGTAACGGTTTCTGCTTTATTCATCTCAGGGCCTGTTGCCTGCATCACCGGAAACAGACCAAATAATTTTACCTTCATTTCGACAGTTCCGTTTTGATAGTGATGATATCCCGGCACTTCAATGCCAAACATTTTAGCCTTCATAAAAAATAGCCTGGCAGGTTCGTTAAAAAAATTATATTGAACTGATTTGAATTTGAAGCAGCCTTTTGTTTTGCTTCTCATTTCACCATACAAAACAACTTTTACATTTTTTACTTTAGGTTGATTCAATGCGCCTGAATAGCGAATGTATCGTTGCACAGGCAGTGGCAAATATTGTATATCCGCATCCGTCAGCAAATCCATTTTCGTGGCGTTGGTTGCCATAAGATTCGCTTTCACATCCTTCCTGAATGTAGATTCAAAATGGTACCCGGCATAACCGCCAATTGCCACAAGCAGAATAATAATGTTGGCAATAGTGCCCCACTTTGCATCTTTCCAAACAGTGATAATCAATACCTGAGAAATGATGATTGCAATGAAAGTGATAACTGACCAGCTTTCTTTTTTGAGCATAAATAAAATAGTGGCAATTATAAACAGAACGGCGGTAATTAACCAAAGTATTCCCGCAGGCTTAGAAATATTTTTAGTGAGTTGCGTAATATTTCCAAAGCCGAAGGCTATGGAAAATCCCATAACGTGAATAAGGCCATTTATTAAAATTAAGAATGCAAATAAATATCGTAACATGGTTTCAGAGTTTTATTTTTTGTTATTTTAATCTCTACCATACGGGCTATTTTTCATTGTATAATTTTTTCCTGAACATAAGGGCAAGCAGTAACATAAACACCGGCGCTGTTATCGCCCACGGAAGTCCTAAAAGAAGAAGCCTTTCTGAAAATCCCGGATAGAAATATACAAATGAAATCAGAGGCGTAACCAATGCATTCGCAATAAAAGAAATCCTTACCCATTTTTGAAATCCATGTTTCTCAAAAACAGGAATGGCTATCAAGGTAGCCAAACCCATAAATATATATCCAAGCGCATCAAAATCCCAAAACATGGAATGTGGCGTTTGCTCAAGAATGCGGATAGCTTCTACCCTTCCTTGCAGCTTCATAGGAATTACTGTGGCAAGCTGAACTACATAATTCGCGGTAACAAATACTGCGTACAGGATGGTAAAGATCAATGCCGCATGGCTCCAAAATTTTTTCCCGGGCGGCGTCATATAATGGAATGCAAGCATCTCAAGAACGAAGGGGATTACAATGCACAGCGAAGTAGCATAAATGAAAATTTCATCAAATGGGAAACTAAATATTCCTGCTAACTGTAATAATTGTACGATAACAAATGACATCGTAGCACCAAAAGCAATGAGCCCTGACCAAAATCCAAATTTGTATATCGTTGTGTTCATGGCTGTTTAAGTTTTATTATTTTTTTTAAAGGGATGGTATTAATATTTATGAAAATGACGATAGTGAAAGCTATTGTTATAAGATTGAAAGTTGGTATGATATAAATCACAGGAATTACGTTATATCCAAGTATTGCCATTGCAATTACTTTAGCTGTGAGTGCAGTCATCAAAAGTGAAAGAAAAACAAAGTAAACAGGACCAAAAAGGTACCCAAAAGGCTTTTTACGGATAAACAAAAGTCCGCAAATGAAAGACGAAGGCAACAATATTCCCAAATCCAGCCCCTGTACAATAAGTGTAGTATAATGCTCTACCTGCAACGGAACGATAGTTCCGTTGAGCAAAGGCGGAACTATAATGCTTAGCCACAGTAGCCCAATGACAATGGAACTAAAGATTAGAAAACCACCTGCAATTTTAACTGGTGTTTTGCTACTAAAGTAATTTGGAAGGGCATTAATATCAAATTCAAGCAAGGAAATAATGAAGGCAAAAAAAGATAGACCCGACAGTAACACGTAAGCCAAAAACATTTCGTTATACATACCCATCACCAGATAAAACAGATAGGTTACTAAAAAATAAGCCACCGTACCCGTAAGCAGAAATCTGGCACGAAACGATTTTTTTCGTGCTATCACAAGTGAAATCAGTAATAGAGGTACTCCAATAAACAAGGTAATATAATCCTGAGCAATGCCCTGAGGTGCTACTTCAGCCGACATGTCCTTATACAACCCTTTGCCATAAATCATTACTGTTTTCCCCCGTATAGATATGTATTCATATGATCCTTTTCCTTCGTTTGAAAAAATGCCGGTAGTAGTTGCAGCAGTTGCAAGAACTACAATTAAAAGAATAAGGATGGGTAA
>DASSHD010000111.1:0-7392 GCA_035693085.1 Hanamia sp.
GGATAACCAACGTGGTATCATTTCCGATGTTACAGAAAACCTCCAGGAAGATCTTACCCGTATGGTACTCAACCCGGATGTAACGGTACGTGCAAGAGGTGTAATGGAAAAATGTAATTTTTGTTTACAGCGTTTGCAGCAAAGTAAATTAAATGCAAAAAAAGAAGATAGGCCATTGAAAGATCAGGAAGCAAAAACCGCCTGCCAGCAGGCATGTCCTACTCACGCTATCCAATTTGGGAATGTAAAAGACAATGAAAGCAAAATTGCTAAGATCAGATTCGAAGAGCAGGTAAGCAGAAAATTTTATGTTTTAGAGCAATTACATGTACTTCCAAATATAAATTATCTCGCTAAAGTAAGAAACACAAAAAGAGAAGTGGGCAATACAAATCTAAAAGTATAACAGAACCGAAAAATTAATAAAGTTTACAGTAACAACCTGTAGTAAAAGCTAAAAAGTATGTCATTACTAAAATACGAATCGCAACTTCGGGAGCCTTTGATTGATGGAGATAAAAATTATCACCAGGTAACTGAAGATATTATTGGTGCCGTAGAAATAAGACCAGGCAGAGCTTGGTGGATCGGGCTTTGTATTGCATTGGCGCTTTTATTATTTGGAGTGTATTCAGTTTATAGAGAAGTTGCTTATGGTATCGGTCAATGGAATGTTCACCGCACTGTAGGCTGGGGATGGGCTATTACCAACTTTGTATGGTGGATCGGAATCGGGCATGCAGGCACATTAATCTCAGCAATTCTTTTATTATTTGGCCAAAAATGGAGGACTGGTGTAAACAGGGCCGCCGAAGCAATGACAATTTTTGCGGTAATGTGTGCGGGTATGTTTCCTATATTCCATGTGGGGCGTGTTTGGGTTGCCTTTTATTTATTTCCATATCCTAATTCACGTGGTCCCGTTTGGCCCAATTTTAATTCAGCGCTTTTATGGGATGTATTTGCAGTATCTACTTATTTCACTATATCTGTACTCTTCTGGTACACAGGTTTATTACCTGATGTGGCCTCATTAAGAGATCGTGCAAAAACAAAATTCAGAAAAATGTTTTACGGGCTTTGTTCATTTGGCTGGACAGGAAGTACAAAGCATTGGCAACGGCAGGAAAGTCTTGCTCTGGTTTTAGCTGGTTTAGCAACACCTCTCGTATTATCCGTACATACTGTGGTATCCTTTGACTTTGCCACTTCAGTAATTCCGGGATGGCATACTACTATATTTCCTCCTTATTTTGTAGCCGGTGCAGTTTTTTCCGGATTTGCAATGGTGCAAACACTTTTGCTTATTACACGTAAAATATTACACCTCGAAGATTACGTTACTTACGGTCATATTGAGGCTATGAATAAAATAATTTTAGTTACAGGATCAATAGTAGGATGCGCCTATTTATCAGAATTATTTGTATCGTGGTATAGTATGAATACCTATGAGTGGTGGGCTTACCGTGAAAACAGGGCAAATATTTTCAGTCCTTATGGTTGGGCATATTATGGAATGATATTTTGTAATGTAATATCTCCACAGCTCTTCTGGTCAAGGAAATTAAGAAGAAATGTTACATTCACATTCTTTTTAGCCGTATTGGTTAATGTAGGGATGTGGTTTGAACGGTTTGTGATTTTTGTAACTTCTATTTATCGCGATTACCTTCCTTCATCATGGGCCACTTATTACAGCCCGTCTATATGGGAAATTGGATTTTATTTGGGAACTTTTGGCTTGTTCTTTACCTGCTATTTCCTTTTCGCTAAATTCTTCCCTGTAATTGCTGCAGCAGAAATAAAAGCGATTTTGAAAACAAGTGGAGAAAATTATAAAGCTAAGATGTCTGACCTGGAAGAAATGGATACAAATAAATTTTATACAGAAGAAATGGAGCATGCTCATTAATTGTTTTTAATGAACATAGACAAAATATATTATTAATATAAACCGCCCTTAAGGGATAAAGAATATGATTAAAAAATTTGTTGTGGGTTCCTTTGAAGATGAAAAAGTTTTATTTCCTGCCGTAAAGAATGTACGAAGAGCAGGATATAAAATTCATGAAGTTTATACTCCATTCCCAATTCATGGCCTTGACAAGGCTTTGGGGCTAAGAGAAACAAGCCTACATACAATGGGATTTATTTATGGACTTCTTGGTACTGCTACCGCAATTGGAGGCATGGGTTGGATCTTTGGTGTGGACTGGCCTTTGGATATTGGAGGCAAGCCTCATTTTCCTTTACCCGCATTTATCCCTATTGCATTTGAACTCACAGTGTTATTCTCAGGAGTAGGAATGACCTGGACATTTTGTTGGCTTTGCAAAATGATGCCAGGGGTTAAAAAGCATCATTTTAATTTGAGATCAACAGATGATCTTATGACAATGGTAATCGAATGTACTGAACATTCGAATGCAGGGGAAATAGAAAACTTTTTAAAAGAAAATGGTGCTATCGAAATAAATACACAGTTTGCAGAAGAAGGTTGGTGGTTTGGCAGATATGATAAAGACCAAAAGTTATATAGAACCGAAGAGGTAGGCGCAGTTGATTGATTGACTCTTTTGATATGAATAGTAAATATTGCTCAATTTAAAATAAGAATCCCTGGTAATTGTTGCTTTACTGTTTGTTCAACATCTGATTCTTAACTTGATTAAAAAATTCTAAACCGGATTTTTAGATATGAAAAAAATAAAAGTTATTTTATCGCTTGTAGTCGTAATTGGACTGATAACCCTGATGAGCAGTTGCGGTAATAAAAGGAAGCCTGGTTGGATTTATATGCCGGATATGGCCTATAGCCGTTCTTATCAATCATATACTCCTAATAATCTTGCTAAAGAAAATATTAATTATATACCCTATCCGGTTGAAGGAACTATAAGAAGAGGGGATTTGTTTCCATATCCGTTGCCTGATGATTCAAATGGATATAAAATGAGCGCCGCAATAAAAGACCCGTTGCCACCACTCGATTCTGCACAAATGCAGGAAGCTGAGCGATTATTTAATATCAATTGTGCTATATGCCACGGACCAAAGATGGATGCACAGGGGCCACTATCTACAGGAGGCAAAGTGCCTGCAGTGGCCAACCTGACTCAATCTCATTATGTTGAAATGCCTGTGGGTACTATGTTTCATTCTATTACTTATGGCAAAAACAATATGGGTAGCTATGCCTCTCAATTGGATCGCAAGCAAAGATGGATGGTAATACAATATATAAAATCGCGTCAATTGGGAACTAGCGACCAGGCAGCGGTAGCCTGGGCAGATTCTACTGCGACTAAATCTTCGTCTATTGATACCACAATAAAAAAATAAAGTTTAATCAAAAAAATAATTTTTAAATGAACAATCAGTATGTAACACCGGCAGGATATAAAAAATGGACAACCGGATTAATGATTGCCGGCGTGTTAACTCTTATACTTGGAATCATTTTTTTGAATCCTCTCGCTGGCGCTGATAATACTAATGTGAACAGTACACGGTTCTGGGCTGTTTTGCTTCAAAACAGTTTATTTTGGTTATTACTTGTAAATACAGCTACATTTTTTATAGTTATTAATACACTGGCTATGAGTGGGTGGCAGGAGGCCTTTCGCCGTGTAACTGAAGCTATTACATCTCTTGTTCCGATAATAGGTATCATTTCGATGATTATTTTACTTTGTATTGTTTTTGGCCATAGGGGCGACATTTACCCCTGGCTTGATAAAAATTTAATGGCTAACGATCATGTGCTTCATGCAAAGAGAGGATTTCTAAATCCGGCAGTATTCCTTATTTATTCTCTTTTAATTATATTTCTTTGGACATATTGGGGCAAAAAATTAAGAAATCTTAGTTTGAAAACTGATGAAGAAGGAACAATGGACCTTGCAACATCCAAAAAATGGATGAGTAAAAATGTGCGGATATCAGGTTATTTTGTGGTTTTTTATGTGTTATCTGTCGGGTCTTTCATTCCCTGGCTTTGGTTTATGAGCATAGATGCAAAATGGTATAGCACCATGTATAGCTGGTACACCTTTGCAAGTACTTTTGTATCTGGCATAGCGCTCATTACTCTTTTCGTTATTTATTTTAAAAATCAGGGCCAGCTTGAATTTGTAACAAAAGAACATATCCATTATTTGGGTATATATATGTTTGCCTTCTCAATATTCTGGACCTATTTATGGTTTGCACAATTTATGTTGCAATGGTATGCTAATCTTCCTGAAGAAACTATCTATTGGAAAATGAGATTGGATGGACCTTATCAAGGCATATTCTGGTTGAACCTTATTCTTAATTTTTTAGCGCCTTTTTTAATCTTTATGAAAAGGGCTCCCAAAAGAAATTATTTTGTAATATCTTTTATGTGTATTGTAATAATCTTTGGGCACTGGATTGATTTTTACCAAATGGTAATGCCCGGAACTGTAAAGTTTCATCCACATTTAAGTTGGTTTGAGTTTGGGATCCCATTGGGTTTTGTGGGAGTGATCATGTGGGGAGTTAGCAGGTTTGCATCTAAAGTACCAATGACAGCGGGGAATAATCCTTTTATGAAAGAAAGTATTATTCACTTTGTCTGATAAATAAAAGATGAGTTTAAAATAGTTGATAAGGCATCAATATTGTATAAAAAAATTAAAAGTCCGGTTTACGGATTTGAAAAAATAGAGTAACATGAACAACTTTTTTTTGATAGCAATTTTTTTACTTGCTTTTCTGGTGGTCTTCCAGATCGCAAAAGCAAGTGAATACGTAAGTGTTTTGAAAGGAGAAGAAAAATCAAGGAAACAAAATAATAAGATCAATGGATTTTTAATGATTGCTTTTCTTATTTTAGGCCTTATCGGTGTAGTCTGGTGCAACCATATATTGTATCCCAGGTCTGGATTAATGGTAGGCTCCGCTTCCACCGAGGGTAAAGCTATTGATAAAATGATGTGGGTCACAATAATAATCACTGGATTCGTATTTTTCATCACTCAAATATTACTATTTTGGTTCTCGTTCAGATACCAGGAAAGTGATAAAAGAAAAGCTTATTATTTTCCTCAAAATAATATACTTGAAATAATCTGGACTGTTGTACCCACTGTTACATTTACCGTGTTGATAATTATCGGATTAAAATACTGGTTTAAATTTACAGCGCCGGCTCCAAAAAATGCCCAGTTGATAGAAATTACCGGCCATCAATTTGCCTGGGAAATAAGATACCCCGGAAGAGATGGAATATTGGGTAGAAAAAATTATAGATTGACAGATCCGGCTAAAAACAACCCTCTCGGCGTTGATTGGTCAGATGAAGCAAGCCATGATGATATACATGTAACTACAACAATGCATGTGGTTGTAAACAGGCCGGTTAAATTAGTAATCAATTCACAGGATGTAATTCATGATGTAGGATTACCACAGTTTAGATTAAAGATGGACGCAGTGCCGGGAACGCCTACTACCATGTGGTTTACTCCGATTTATACAACTGAGCAAATGAAGAAGAAAACCGGTGATCCTGATTTTGTTTATGAAATAGCTTGCGATCAGTTGTGCGGAATAGGTCATTTTACTATGAGAGGAATAATAGTGGTGGAGACACAAAAAGAATTCAATGCATGGATGATCAAGCAAAGGCCTGAATATCTGAAGGCGAAACAATATCTGGCTTCTGCTACTCCTGCAGATTCAATAAAAAATTTAGCACTGGGTAATCCTGTAATCCAAAAATAACACACTAATAAAAAAGCCTGAGGGCCTTAAAAAAATATCATTATGAACGAAGAAGTTTTGCATGAACAGCCATTAGTGGTGCATGACACAGGCCATGCTTCACACGAGCATCATAAACAAAGTTTTATTACCAAGTATATTTTTAGTGAAGATCATAAAATGATCTCTCACCAGTTTTTGATAACCGGAATTATCTGGGCCATAATCGGGGGATTTTTCTCGGTAATCTTCAGGTTGCAATTAGGCTTCCCCGATAAAACATTTCCTTTTCTTGAAGATATATTTGGCCATTGGGCTGCCGGAGGAAAATTAGATACAGAATTTTATTATGCATTAGTAACCATGCACGGAACTATCATGGTATTTTTTGTACTCACAGCCGGATTGAGCGGGACCTTTTCCAATTATTTAATTCCCCTGCAGATAGGAGCCAGAGATATGGCATCGCCATTTTTAAACATGCTCTCATATTGGTTTTTCTTTGCCGCTTCTGTTGTAATGTTCTCATCTTTATTTTTGCAGACCGGCCCTGCAAGCGGTGGCTGGACTATTTATCCGCCTTTAAGCGCATTGGGCGATGCGATGAGTGGGTCAAAAGGGGGTATGGATTTCTGGCTTGTAAGCATTATTTTATTCGTTATTTCCACTTTGCTGGGTGGCTTAAATTACATCACGACCATATTGAACATGCGTACAAAAGGGATGTACATGACAAGACTTCCGCTAACAATTTGGTCATTTTTGTTCACAGCGATACTCGGGGTGCTTACATTTCCTGTACTATTATCTGCTTTAGTTTTATTGTTATTTGATCGTCATTTGGGAACGAGTTTCTTTTTGAGCGATATATTTTTACAGAATGGGAAAATTTTACCAAATGAGGGTGGAAGTCCTATTTTGTTTCAACATTTATTTTGGTTCTTAGGCCATCCGGAGGTTTATATTGTTGCATTACCGGCCATGGGTATTACCTCGGAAGTAATTTCTACCAATTCACGTAAGCCAATATTTGGTTATATGGCTATGGTAGGCTCTTTCTTCGCTATTGGTTCTTTGTCATTCCTGGTTTGGGCGCATCACATGTTTGTAACTGGCATGAATCCCTTTTTGGGATCTTTCTTTGTACTATTCACGCTTTTGATTGCGGTGCCTTCCTCGATTAAAGTTTTCAACTGGCTCACGACATTATGGAGAGGAAATATTCATTTTACTCCGGGGATGCTTTTCTCCATTGGATTTGTGAGTTTATTTATATCGGGAGGTTTAACGGGTATCTGGCTTGGTAATTCCGCCATTGATTTACATCTCCACGACACCTATTTTGTAATTGCTCATTTTCATCTTGTCATGGGTGTGGCATCCATGTTTGGAATGATGTCAGGTGTATATCACTGGTATCCCAAAATGTTTGGCAGATTTATGAATAATACACTTGCTTATTTGCATTTCTTGATCACTTTTATAGGGGCTTATTTTATTTTCTGGCCAATGCATTACGAAGGGTTAGCAGGGATGCCTCGCCGTTATTACGATTTTAGTAGTTGGGAATCTTTTAAAATGTTTGCGGGGCTTAATGAATTTATAAGCATTTCGGCTGTTTTGGTTTTTGCTGCCCAGTTCTTGTTTATTTTTAATTTC
>DASSHD010000112.1:0-8122 GCA_035693085.1 Hanamia sp.
TGGTGTTGATTTGCTGCCATGTTGTTTTGAAAGATTTGAAAAATTTTAGTTTGCTGCCAGTGCCAAATTTAAATTCAAAAAAAACAATCAACAAATATTCAAAGAACTTATTTTTAAGTTTGTCAAAGTAGAAATAAATAAGAATCTTTGAAGTTTGTTGATTTACTATTTCAAAAAAAACCTTCCAGGTTTTTAAAACCTGGAAGGTTTATGCATTAAATAAAAATCCACAAGATTTCTTCGTTTACTGCTTCCTCCCTACGCCGAGTTTCTTCCCGCATTAATAATCCCAAAAGAACACCGCATTACCAGCTTTTCATAAGTCAGTTTAAGCGGGTCTTTAGCTGGCTCCTGTTCCAATTCACGAATCTTCGCCATTGCATATTGTTGTATCGTTACCAAGGGAAGTATCATCTTTTCGCGCATGCTGACAGAAAGCTGCTCTACAGGATATTCTGCCATCAACTCGTTGTGACCGGTAAGCTTAAAAAGATATTTTTTAGTAATCTCGTATTCTTCATAGATCATATTCCAGATTTCGCCAAATTGTTCATCGTTGGCGAGGTATTCTGTGAGTGGGAAAAAACATTTCTTCATCGCCATCTCGCAGTTGTCAATGAGGGTTTTAAAAAACAAAGAACCCTGGTATAATTTTTTCACATCTTTTAGCTTCCCTTCTTCCTCCATTTTTTTCAATGCGGTACCAACGCCATAATACCCCGTCACATTTTGTTTTATCTGGCTCCATGACCCTACAAAAGGAATGGCGCGCAAATCTTCCATATTCATTTTTCCTTTTTTCCTTTTTGTAGGACGACTGCCGATGTTGGTTTCACTGTAAAATTTCAGAGGGCTTATCTGCGTTAAATATTCCATGAATTCTGGATGTTGTTTCAGAGCCGTGTAAGCAGTAAATCCTGCATCAGACAAATCCTGCAGCAATTGTTCTTCCTCTTTATTAAGCGTAACATTCCTGTTACTGAAAATATCGTTTGAAATGCCGGCATGAACCAGTTGCTCCATATTGTATTGCGCAGAGTCAACGGTTCCGAAATTGGAACTTACCGTTTGGCCCTGGATGGTCAATTGGATTTCTTTGTTGGAAATATTTTTCCCCATGGAAGCATAAAATTTATGTGTCTTTCCACCTCCTCTTGCCGGTGGGCCGCCGCGTCCGTCAAAAAATATAACATCAAGGCCAAATTCTTTTGATATCGCTGTAAGGTTTTCCTTGGCTTTGTAAATGCTCCAGTTACCCATTAAATAACCACCATCTTTGGTGCCGTCAGAAAAACCAAGCATGATAGTTTGAATATTGTTTCTTCGTTTCAGATGTTCACGATATTCTTTATTTGCGAACAATGTTCTCATTGCCTTGACTGAATTCTGCAGGTCTTCAACCGTTTCAATCAACGGTACTATATCTACTTTGAGTTTTTCTTTTTTCCATCCGCACAAAATGAACAAGCCATAAATTTCCAACACATTCAACGCAGCCTCTGAATGGCTGATGATATAACGGTTACAACCTCTTTCTCCATTATATTGTTGAATTAATTTAATGACCCGGATACTTTTAAAAGTGTCATTTATAATCGGGTCTCCATAATCCATTTCCGGGATTTCCTTATTATTTTTTGTAATAAATTCAATCTTTTTTTCATCACTTAATTTACCATAGTCTGCGGGGAAAAATGAACCGGAAGCAGCCAGCGCGGCAAATACCTTTTTATGTATAGAGCTGTCCTGCCTTATATCAAGCGATGCAAAATGCAATCCGAAAATCTGCACCTTGTTGACAAGGTCGTCAATCAGGTAGCAAAACAATCCATTGTGTTGATAGATTAAAATCTCTCTGATTTTATTAAGAATATCAAGTATATCTTTCTGGCTGATATCTGTGCGATGGTCAGGAATAAAAATATTGTTGTACAACTGGTTTTCCAGATCCATTAATAATGGCTCAACGCCTTTGAAAGTAAGCCTGCGCCTAAGTTTCCTTATTTCAATGTAATAACATTTTATAATACCACCACGTAATGCGTCCGCTACTTTTAGTGTCGTATCCGTATTTACAAATGGATTTCCATCGCGGTCGCCACCTGGCCAAAAGCCCATTTTAATAACCGGGTTATTCGGATTAATCGCATCAGGGAATTGGTTTTTAAGAAACGAAAGTATTCTGCCTCCGGCGGCAAAAAATACATTCTCAAGATACCACACCAAACTCATGGCTTCATCATACGGCGTAGGCTTTTCCTTTTTGAAAAAAGGAGTTTTGCCCAATTGCTGCAAATACATATTAATGCGCGCGGTATTATTTTCTGAAAGGGCTTTGGAAAGATCATTAATAATTCCCAAAACTGAACCGGGGTAAAACTGGGTAGGATGAGCTGTCAATACGATTTCTACCGCAAAATCTTCCAGCTTTTTTCTGAGAGCATCTTCACTTTTATTTTGAACTACTTCTACTTCCAATTGTTTTAATGTTCCTGTTCCGCCGGTATCTTGTACATATTTAAAAGCCGCATCTTCCAACGCATCAAACAATACCACCTGCCTTTCTACAAATTGAATAAACCGAAAAAGCAAATCCAGTTTTTCCGATTGCTTTTTGAATGAAGTATCTTTTAAAAAAAACTCATCAATTATTTCTGCAGGACTTAATTTCCTTTTATAACCTTCCTCGCAAATATTTAAAAAGAAAGATAAAAGCATTCCTGTTTTTTCAATCCGGTAAAAAGGCAGAGAAGTAAAAAGGCTGTTGTACAATTGAAATTTTATCCCAACATAGTTATTAAAATTTTGTAAACTGTGGGAAGCATGATGATCCATAAATAATAATAAATTAAAAAATGATTAGAAGGCTGTAAAGTTCGTTTAAAAAAATTCAAAAATAAAAACTTCGCAAATCGAATACATTTCCATCGTATATTTGCACTCTGCTACGATGAAAAAATCAGTCTTCATATTATTATTCACGGTTTGCTTTTTAGTATTCAGCACAGACGCTTTAGCCCAATGTTCCATCTGCGCTAAAACAGTAATGCAAATGGGCACCAGGCCCGCCGAAGGTTTTAATGATGGAATTATTTACTTAATGGCGGTTCCTTATATCGCTATTGGGGTAGTAGGCTATAAGTGGTGGAAAAACAATAAAATAAAACCGTAGGTTCTTTCTTCTTTTCTCCTTTTTCTGATTCATATTCATCCCGTACAGGAATCTTATATTGTATTATAGAAATTAATTTCAACAACGAAGAATTTGGATTTGCTTCCAGGCAGATAAGGTTTGTTTATTGAAACGGACTAATTTCGTTTAGTCTTTCCTGTTGCATAAATAAAATGAGATTCAATGTTATCTACCTGCCTGCTGGTAGGCGAGGTTTGTTTACTGTACTATTTGCAGTAAACATTTTCTGATTCTTTTGATACAAATACATTTCTGCAATCATTTATTTTTTCATATCAAATAATTGATTCTTAGGAACCACTTTCACTTTATCACCCTGCTTTAAGGTTTTAGAAACTACATCATAAGGCCCGGTTACCACTTCATCACCCTCTTTTAATCCATCTGTAATTTCAATGTAATTAATATCCTGAATACCTGTTTTTACTTTTTGCTTTTTTACTTTTCCATCGGCTTGTACTATAAATACTACCACGTCCAGATCATTGTTGTCAGAATTATCATCAGTAATATCCATTCCATTGTTTCCATTAGAATTATTTCCTTTAGCTTTTCCAACAGTATTTCCTGATGAATCCGTTTTTTCACGTGTAGTTACAGCATTGATAGGAATTGACAGAACGTTTGTATGGGTCCTGGTTTGTATATCGGCGCTGGCGCTCATTCCAGGCCGGAAAGGAAATCTTTTTTTAGAGCTTATCAGATCTTTATAAGAATCCGGATTAAGCCTTATGTAAACCTTATAATTAGTAACATCGGTAGTTGTATTAGTGAGGTCGCTTTGTGTAGCAGCGCCATTATTGCTGCTGGCTATTTGTGTTACTGTGCCTGAAAAATTCCGGTCATTATAAGCATCTATCTGTATAGTAGCCGTATCTCCGAGTTTCACTTTAGGAATATCATTTTCCCCAACGTCCACCCTTACTTCCATCTGGTTCATGTCTGCAATCCGCATCATTTCGGTACCTGCCATCATAGAACTTCCTACTACTCTTTCTCCTTTCTTCACGCTTAATAAAGAAACAATTCCGTCCATAGGCGATACAAGAGTCGCAAGCCTTAGATCCTTATTAGCTTTTTGCAATGCGGCCTGTGCACTTTGTACTCCCGCTTTACTTCCTAAGATGCCCTCTTTTGCAGCCTTCAAATTAGCTATTGCAGATTTATAAGCGGCATCAGCCGTATTGAATTCATTCTTCGAAATTACTTTTTCATCATACAATTGCTTTTGCATTTTGTAGGTTTCGGTAGCCTGGGTAAGGTTTGCTTCCAATGCTCCTATTGATGCCTGTGCATCAGCTAACTGTGCCTGTTGCTGCTTTACTACAGCTTCTGCCTGGTCTTTTTGTGTTAAATAAATATCGCCATAAATTTTGGCAAGCACCTGTCCTTTTTTTACACTATCTCCTTCGGCAACATCAAGTGCAACAATTTCGCCGGAAATATCGGGGCTTAGTTTGACTTCCACCACCGGATATACTTTTCCGCTGGCATTTACAGTTTCCACAATCGTACGACGTGCCACTTTTTCGGCAGTTACTTTTATTCCTTCATCTTTCCCGATTACGCCGGCTTTTTTAAGTACGATCAATAAGACAATAAGAATTGCCAAAACAATAATTATCCATTTAAGAGTTTTATTCATAATGTGCCTCCCGACCTTTTCGCAGAAAGGTTTTTATTTATATTATTTAAAAAAATCGTTAGACTTCTCTGAACAGGAACCACACTTTGGCAGTTCAGAGAAGAGTTTTTAATTAAATCCTATTCTTATTTTATTAAAAGAATTATTAAAATTATATCTCACTTCAGATATCCTGCATCAAATATTCTCCTTACTCCAGTTTCAATCCTTGCCCTTTATAATATTCCAATACCTTCATTTTAAATATATAATCAAACTGATTACTTACATACTGAAGTTTTGCAGTAAACAAACTATTTTGGTTAGTTATTAATTCGAGGGTGCCAATCATTCCTACATTATATCTCAATAATGTAAAATCATAAGTTTTTTGAGCGGATTCCACAGCCTTTGCTGATGAAGCAAATTTCTCTCTCGCTACTATGGCAGCATTGTAAGCCTGGTAAATATCCTGTTTTAAGGTTTGATCGTCCAGTTCTTTTTGGTACTCCATGTTTTTGAGATTGATCTTTGATCGCTGGTAACTGGCTTTCCCCTGCCATCCATTGAATATGGGAACTGAAATACTAAGGCCGATTGTCTGTCCAAAGTTATCGTTAAACTGAGTGCCAAATTTTGGAGACGTAATGTACTTTTTTTGGCCATTGATAAACACAGGTTGCTGAACATCAAAATCGTTCAGTATATTTCCCATACCATCAGTAACCACTAATCCGCTGGACTTATAACCATTTAATACCTGGGTGAAATAAGGTGTTCGCGAATATCCATAACTGGTGCTCAGGCCTCCGAAAGCAGAGATACTGGGATAGAGAGCGCCTCTGGCAGAGAGCACATTCTTTTCTGCAGCCTTTATATTAAAATCGTTCATTTTTTGCTGTGGCAGATTTTTCAAAGCAGATGCATAAACATCTTCGGGTTGCAGATCTCCAATAGGTTCCAATGGAATTTTATTTATGGGAGGCTCATCAATATCAAACGAGTCGGCGGCATCAATATTCATATAAGACATCAACACGTATTTGGCCTGGGTTACATTTCCGGTGGCGGTTATCAGGTTGGAGGTATCATTGGCCAATTGCGATTCTATCTCTACCGCATTTAATTCGGGTAAAGAACCGGCTGCTACCTGCTTATTTACAATCTCTAATTGTGTACGCGATTGTTTTACCTGCACTTCTGCAATCTTTTCCTGCTCACGCGCCAGTAATATTTGCAAATAAGAATTGGCAACCGATAAGGCGATATCATTTTTTAATTTATCAATGGATGCTTTAGCTGCTTCCAATGACCATTGGTTGGCAAGTATTGCATTCTTTTTTGAAAACCAATTAAAAATTTCAGCGCTCGTTTGAAGATTTAGTCCTACAGTAAAATAATTTTGATTTTCAAGAATTCCGGTTGATGGATTTTGCGATTTCCCAAAACGATAGCCATCACTATTACTAAAATTAGCATTAGGTATTTGGGAAAGTTTGCTTTGTTTATAAGTAATCGCTGAAAGGCCAGCCTGCAAACCGGATTGTTTTATCGAAATATTATGATCCATTGCATACTGCACACATTCCTGGAGAGACCATTTTTTTTGTGCAGAAGCAGAAGTAACAATAAAAAGCAGAAATACGGCTACTATAATTTTTTGCATTTGCAAATATAAAAGAACCCTTTAAAGGAATTGCAAGAATGAGTTAAATATTTGATAAGTGGCAAAAGAGGAATTTAAAGGCTTTTATATTGGAAGAAGTGAAAGAATTATCACTTTAAATTTATCCCATCCCCTTAAATCCCCTTTCCAAATCCTCAATAATATATTCCGGTTCTTCCAGGCCTACATACATTCTCAATCTTCGGTGAATTTTATTTTCGGGATCAAATTCTTCCGTTCGGATAGAAGCGCATCCGGGAATAATAAGCGATTCGTGGCCTCCCCAGCTAACTGCCATTAAAATATGTTGAAGGCTTTCACAAAAATTCTCAATTTCCTTAATGGATTTTGCCTTTAAAATAAATGAAAATAATCCGCCCGCGCCCTGCATTTGTTTTTTTGCCAATTGGTATTGAGGGAATTGTTCGTCAAAAGGATAACTGATTTCTTCCACTTCATCTTTGGTTTTTAAATAGCTTACTACTTTTTTTGTCGTGTTCGAAATTTTTTCGAGCCGGGAAGAAAGCGTTCTTAATCCGCGCATTATCAGCCACGCATTGAAAGGCGTAGTGCCGATTCCCATATTCATATATTCGCTGTTGAATATTTTTTGAATCATTTCTTTTTTGCCACAAAGTACGCCGGCTACTACGTCACTGTGGCCGTTTATATATTTGGTAGCGCTTTGCAATACGAGGTCAATACCAAAGTCAAGAGGCCTTTGATATAAAGGCGTGCAATAACTATTGTCGCATATTGTAATAATATTTTTGGCACTGGCAATTTTGGCTACTGCTTCTAAATCCTGCAAATAAAAACTCCAGCTATTGGGCGTTTCCAAATAAATTATTACGGTATTTTGTTGAATAGCTTTTTCAAAATCTTTAACTTCTCTTCCATCCACATAAGTAGTAGTAACACCAAAGCGGGGTAAAACAATATCAAACATTTTTTGCGCCCAGCTATAAGGATTATCTACAGAAACGATATGATCGCCGCTCTTTACATTAGCAAGAACCGAAATAAAAATGGCTCCGGCGCCACTGTTCAAAATGAGGCAGTCTTCCGCACCATCAAGGGCGGCAAGCTTTTGTGACAAAATTTTTAAAGTGGGATTGGTAGCGCGGCTGTAAAGAAACGAAGAGGATTCATCTTCAAAAGCTTTTCTAAGGTTATCCACTTTTTTAAAAGAGAAATTGCTGGTTTGAAATATCGGTGGCGATACAGCATTAAAATATTTTTCGCGCTCTTCGCCAAGTTCATTTATTATGTAAGAAATCTTTTTTGAGTCCATGTGTTTTTTTAAGAAAGCCACTAACCTGCCTCGTCGGCAGACAGGTTACACGAATTTACACGAATTATTTTTCTGGATGCCCGGTCGTAAATTAATGCATCCCTGATATTTTTTAATTCAAAATTAAAATCTGTAGTATTTGTTTGTTTACTGATAATGATAATAAAGAACAGCGAACCTGCCTTTGTCGGAAGACAGGTTTCTCTAATTAACACGGATTATTCTTTATCCGGATAATAATTGAGAGTTATCGAATAACGAAAATTCTTTTGTTATTTTCTAGAAAGGAAATGGGTAGAAGTTTTTGTGGCTACCTTTGAGTTTAGGAAATCACAAGTCCATTAT
>DASSHD010000113.1:0-7120 GCA_035693085.1 Hanamia sp.
TGGTGTTGATTTGCTGCCATGTTGTTTTGAAAGATTTGAAAAATTTTAGTTTGCTGCCAGTGCCAAATTTAAATTCAAAAAAAACAATCAACAAATATTCAAAGAACTTATTTTTAAGTTTGTCAAAGTAGAAATAAATAAAAATTTTAAAGAATAAATTTTAAAGGGAAATATACAATTTCTAAAAATTTACCAAAATAGGTTTGATGACTTTTTATCTATTATTAAGCAAATTTTGATATAGTTCGGTTCAAGCTTTAAAAGTTAGTAATTTGTCGTGTTGGAGAGTTGCTGTGAAAAATTGCAGATCAAGGGTAGTGTTATTTTAATTTAAATGCTGATATGATAAAAAAAATCTTTCCGTTTTTTCTTATGCTTATTTGCCTTCACTTTGCAAAAGCACAGGCATCTTTTGTTACTGTAAAAGACCAACAATTCTTTCTTGACAACCAGCCCTATTATTTCATCGGCACCAATTATTGGTATGGCGGTTTACTTCCTTTAGAAAAAGATAAAAGCAAGGGAATTGACAGGCTACGGAATGAACTTGATTTTCTAAAAGCCCATGGTGTTACTAATCTTAGGGTACTGGTGGGTTCTGAAGGTAAAGGTATTATTAACGGTGTTCAAAGAGTAGGACCGCCCTTGCAAACTGAAGAAGGAGTTTTTGACCCGGATTTTTTAAAAGGTATGGATGCTTTTCTGCATGAACTGGACGAAAGAAAAATGACTGCTGTTATTTACCTCAGTAATAACTGGAACTGGAGCGGTGGCTGGATGCAATATCTTAGATGGAACAACGAAATCCCTGATTCTGTTTTCCTGAAAAATATTCTCTGGACTACGATTGGGAAATACACCGCCAAATTTTATGATTGTGAAAAATGCGTGGCTGATTATTATGCACAGGTGAAATATGTGGTTGGCCGCACCAACTCCATCACCCATAAAAAATATTCAGAAGATCCTGCCGTCATGGCCTGGGAAATCGCCAATGAGCCAAGGCCCATGCAACCTTCTGCTGTAAATTCTTATAAAAAATTTATGAGCAACACTGCTGCTTATATCAAAGAACTTGATCCTAATCATTTAGTAACGACCGGCACAGAAGGATACATGAGTACGCTCGAAAGTATGGCGCTGTACCGCGAAATCAATGACGATAAAAATATTGATTATCTCACCATACATATATGGCCAAAGAACTGGGGTTGGCTTAATGTCAGAAATATTCTCGGCAGTCTAGATTCTGTTATCGCTAAAACAGATGACTACATCAACGAACATAGCGCCGTGGCTAATGAATTAAATAAACCGATGGTGATTGAAGAATTCGGGCTACCGAGAGATGAGCAATCTTTTGAAATGAATTCGCCTACGAAGTATAGGGATATTTATTACAGAGATATTTTAGGCCAGTGGTTTAAAAGCAAAAGCTCAAATGGAAATTTAGCTGGCATCAATTTTTGGGCTTATGGAGGGATTGGTAAAACCACAAAAGGACAAACCTGGTGGAAAGAAGGAGATCCGTATATCGGAGATCCGCCTATGGAAGAACAAGGGTTGAACACGGTGTTTAATTCTGATAAAAGCACCTGGAAGGTTATTGATTCCTTTTCAAAGGAGAAAAATAAAAATGCATCTAATGAAACATCTTTTGATTTTCCGATTGATAGAGATGCCAGTAAACAAACAAAAAATCTTTATTTCAATTTAAAAAAACTACTTCATAAAGGAATTATGTTTGGCCACCAGGACGACCTGGCTTATGGTGTGGGTTGGAAATATGTTCCGGGCAAAAGTGATGTGAAAGAAGTTTCCGGTGATTATCCGGCTGTGTATGGTTTTGAATTGGGCCGTCTTGAATTAGATCACCGGGTGAGCATTGACAGTGTTCCTTTTGATAGTATGAGAAATTATATCCGGACGATTTATGATAGGGGAGGCGTGATCACGTTAAGCTGGCATTTGAATAATCCATTAACAGGCAAAACTGCCTGGGATCCGGCTCCTGGCACTGTTGCTTCCATTTTGCCCGGAGGCGAAAAAAATGATTTATATAAAAGCTGGTTAGATAAAGTAGCCAATTTTATTTTGACGTTGAAGGATAAGAACGGTGTACCCATTCCCGTTATATTGCGCCTTTTCCATGAGCTGAACGGCAACTGGTTTTGGTGGGGTGGAGATCATTGCACGCCGGAACAATTCAAAGAACTGTGGCATTTTACTGTTTCTTATTTAAGAGATACGAGAAATATTCACCAATGCTTGTATGCTTACAATACAGATCGCTTTTCTTCCAAAGAAGATTATTTATTAAAGTATCCCGGCAACGAATGGGTAGATGTTTTGGGCTTTGATATTTACCAGCGTAAAAGTGGCGCGGAAGGAAATGAGGAATTTATTCATTCTGCTGATACCATGTTAACCATGTTGGATCAGATAGCATTTGCAAGAAATAAAATTCCGGCTCTTACAGAATTTGGTTATGGAAAGGTGCCGGACAGTACATGGTGGACGCATGTTTTATACAAAGCATTGGATCATCACAAAATTTCTTACGCTTTGACATGGCGCAATGCAGGCTTCGGGCCTTCCGGCGAAGCAGAATTTTATGTGCCTTACAAAGGCCAGACATCCGCGAAAGATTTTATTAAATTTTCCAAAGCACCCAATATTTTATTTCAAAAAGAGGTGACAAATGAAAACGTGTATAAGTAAATAGCAAACTGAGAATGTTGAATCTTTGTTTTTGTATAAATAAGAGCAATTAATGATTTTTCGAAAGGAAGTTGAAATAAGTAGGGCCTAACAGAGCGTGTCCTTCTCCCTTGGGAGAAGCCCGCCCGACTGTGTCATTCCCGTCCGACCGGGTCATCCGGGCGGGCAGGCGGGGGTTGGGATGAAGCGTTTTAAAAAAAGAAATGCAGAATATTTCCCTGGCTGCCGCTCAGGCAGGTTTGTTTACTGAATAAGCAACGTTCAGTCACAGGTCAGGAGACCTGCGCCAGAATGAAAATACTCAAAGAAGGGGGTGGGCTGAGGTTTACAGTAAATGAATAAATAATTAGAATTTTAATTTTTTTTTAAAAGTTTGATAAAAAATAATAAAGTGAAAAAAGGAATTTATTATAACATTCAAAAAAAGGATTTAAACAATGCGACATTCATAATCCCTAAAAATTAACCGATGAAATTATCAAGAGGGAAAAATAATCATAGAATTATCAAGATCTTTTTAGTAGTTTTTTTACTCCCGCTTTTCAAATTTTCTTATGCACAAAACAAACCAAATGTTGTAGTGATTCTGGCTGATGATCAAGGATGGGGAGATTTAAGTTTTAATGGCAATACAAATTTGAATACACCCAATATTGATTCCATGGCAAGAAACGGCGTTTCATTTGATCATTTTTATGTGAGTCCTGTATGTTCGCCTACCCGTGCGGAATTCCTGACAGGCCGTTATCACGCCCGTAGTGATGTGTATGGCACATCAGAAGGGCGCGAAAGAATGAACCTGGATGAAACAACCATAGCCCAGATATTTAAACGAGCCGGATATGCCACAGCCATGTATGGAAAATGGCATAATGGAACACAAGCGCCTTATCATCCCAACACGAGAGGGTTTGATGAGTTTTATGGCTTTACTTCGGGGCACTGGGGAAATTATTTCAGTTCTTTATTTCTGGACCATAATGGAGAATTGGTAAAAGGAAAAGGATACCTTGACAATGACCTTACCAACAGGGCAATGTCATATATGGAAGTCCATAGAGAAAAACCATTCTTCCTTTATGTAGCCTACAATACTCCGCATTCTCCAATGCAGGTGCCGGACCGGTGGTGGAACCAATTCAAAAATAAAAATTTATCAATGTACAACCGCGATCCTGAAAGAGAGGATACTGCTTTTACAAAAGCAGCGCTTGCGATGTGTGAAAACATGGATTGGAATGTGGGAAGAATACGGAATAAGATTAAAGAATTAGGATTAGCCCGAAATACTATTGTTGTTTACTTTAGTGATAATGGCCCCAATAGCTGGCGCTGGAATGGAGGAATGGCAGGGAAAAAAGGATCGGTTGATGAAGGAGGCGTTCGGCTTCCTTGCTTTATTGATTGGCCGGGAAAAATTGAGCCAGGGCGAAAAATTTCTGAAATTGCTGCCGATATTGATCTGTTGCCCACATTAGCAGATTTAGCGGGTATTAAATACAGTTCCGGCAAACCATTAGATGGCAAAAGTTTAAAACTTTTATTATCAGGTAACAGTAAGCCATGGCCGAATCGGTTATTATATTCGGCCTGGCATGAACGTTCAAGCGTTCGTAGTCAAAAATACCGATTGGATGATAATGGCCAGCTCTTTGATATGGAAACGGGCCCGGGGCAACGACATGATATAGCTAGAGAAAAACCTGTTGTTGCTCAGGAATTATCAGATTCACTCAAAGAGTGGCAAAATAAGGTTCTTAGTAAAATAGACAAAAAAGAAGACCGACCTTTCACCGTAGGATACCCGGGTTTCAAAAATACGCAACTGCCCGCAAGAGACGGTACCGGACATGGAGCTATCAAGAGATCTGATCGCTGGCCAAATAGTTCATTCTTTACCAATTGGGTAAACGTTTCTGATAGCATAACCTGGAATATAGAGGTGTTGGCCGGTGGTAATTTTAAAGTTGAACTATATTATACCTGTCCGAAAAAAGACATTGGATCAACAATAGAATTGCAATTTGGAAAAAACAAAATAACCGGAAAAATTACCAAAGCGTTTGATCCTCCTTTAAGGGGAATGGAAAACGACCGCGTCAAACGTGAGGAATCTTATGTGAAAGATTGGGAACCTAAGCAACTCGGAACTATTCATTTGAACAAAGGAACAGGAACATTGGTGTTGAAAGCTATAAAAATGCCAGGTACTCAGGTTATGGACTTTAGACTGCTGATGCTGACCAGAGTGAGTGATTGAAACAATGATGTGATAGAAATCTGGAAATAAAACCTGAAGCCGGAGAAGATTAGGAAGGAGTCTAATCAATAAAGGCTGAATAGCGGATGCGTAAATTTAAGGGATACCCATGGAAATTTTTGATACTATGATTACCAGGTTAATAAAATAAAAGAATATTAAATGCAAATGGATCAACCGCTAAAATTAAAAGAAAAGATAGGCTATGGCTTTGGTGATTTTGCGTCTTCTATGTTCTGGAAGCTATTTTCAGTTTATTTGTTATTTTTTTATACGGATGTTTTTGGAATAGCCGCGGCTGCCGCGGGTACTATGTTTTTAATTACAAGGATTTGGGATACCTTTTTAGATCCGGTAATAGGTGTGATTTCTGACCGGACAAACACCAGGTGGGGAAAGTTCAGGCCTTTCCTTTTATGGATGGCTATACCTTTCGCACTTGCCGGGATTCTGACTTTTTCATCTCCGGAATTTACTGCTCCAGGTAAATTAATTTACGCATACCTTACCTACACATTAATGATGATGGTGTATTCGTTCATCAATGTTCCTTATGCCTCTTTGATGGGAGTGATGACATCAAACATTAAAGAACGCACTACGCTGGCAACCTTTCGGTTTGTTTTTGCATTTGCAGGAAGTATTCTAGTTTTGGCTACCGCAGAACCATTGGTAGCCGCACTCAGTAAAACACCCACAGGAATAAGCATCGGAAAGGGTTGGCAGACTTCTATTATTATTTATGGCATTATTGCGGCTGTTTTATTCTATTTTACTTTTGCATGGACCCACGAAAGAATCAAGCCACCCAAAGAACAAAAATCGTCTTTAAAAGCCGACCTTATTAACCTGGCAAAAAATAAACCATGGTTCATTCTTCTGGGCGCCGGTGTGGCAACGTTGGTATTTAATTCTTTGCGCGACGGGTCTGCCATTTATTATTTTAAATATTATTTCCACACCCAGGAAGCATTTGAATTACCACTGCTTGATGTAGCTATTAATTATAGTACGCTTTATCTTGTTTTAGGCCAGGCCGCGAATATCATTGGAGTTGTATTGGCAAAGCCTGTATCAGATAAGATAGGAAAGAAAAATACTTTTTTGTACGCGATGGTTATTGCCTGCATACTAAGTTGCTTTTTCTTTTTCTTTAAAGAGAATAACATTTTCCTGATCTTTCTATTTCAATTCCTGATAAGCATTTGTGCAGGCAGTGTTTTTCCATTGCTATGGTCTATGTACGCAGACATAGCCGATTATTCAGAATGGAAAACCGGACGCAGGGCAACGGGATTAATATTCTCATCGTCATCTATGTCGCAAAAATTAGGATGGACTTTGGGGGGCGCTATTACCGGCTGGCTTCTGGCTCTGTGGGGGTTTGAAGCGAATATGGTTCAGACGGAAGAAGCAAGAACAGGTATCAGAATGATGCTGAGTTTTATACCTGCAGCGGGCGCTCTGATATCTGCAGTATTTATTATTTTTTACAAACTCAGTGATCCGTTTATGTTGAAAGTGAGTAATGAATTGGTAGAAAGAAGAAGTAAAGAGAATAACGATAATATTTCTGAACTGCCATAATAATAATCCGGATAAAAAAAAGTAAAAATTATCTGATCAATATTAAAAACTTTATTTCAAAAAAACACTTAACCATTAGAAATCTTATAAGATGAACGAATATTTTCAGAATAGATTAAAACACCTGAGTAAGACACACGAAGAATTACTGCTCAAAAAAAATGTTGAAAAAATATCTGTAAACGGTGTTTATAACAGATTTGAATTTCCAGTGCTCACGCCACAGCATACGCCTTTGGAATGGCGTTTCGATTTGGATCCTTCAACAAATCCGTTTCTTCTCGAAAGATTTGGTATCAATGCCGTTTTTAATGCCGGCGCCATAAAATTCAATGGTAAGTATATCCTGGCCGCGAGGGTGGAAGGGAAAGATCGTAAATCGTTTTTTGCCATTGCTGAAAGTGAAAATGGAATAGATAATTTTACCTTTTGGGAATATCCGGTTGTGATGCCTCCTTCAGAACAACCCGAAACAAATATTTATGATATGCGCCTGGTGCTTCATGAAGACGGATGGATATATGGGATCTTTTGTGCTGAACACAGAGACCC
>DASSHD010000114.1:0-3394 GCA_035693085.1 Hanamia sp.
ACCTATTGACAGAAACTATTATTAACCTTGAAACCGTAAGTCCCATTGAGTTTTTTGGTGTCAACAATGGGAAACTGGATATCCTGAAAAAAAAATTCCCCCGGTTAAAAATTCTTAGCCGCGGCACCCAAATTAAATTGAGCGGAGCACCTGAACAGATAGAAGACGCAAGAGAAAAAATAAATCTTGCGGTTCAGTATCTGGAAAGAAACGGGCAAATGAGTGAAAATTATCTGGAGCAGATATTGGGTGGTGATGACGAAAAAGTGATTGACCATTTTATAGAAAAGAATCAAACTGATGTGTTGGTTTTTGGACCTCACGGCAAAAGCGTAAGAGCCAGAACAGCCAACCAGAAGAAACTGGTTCAGTCTGTTGAAAAAAATGATATTGTATTTGCAATCGGCCCTGCCGGAACCGGCAAAACCTACACCGCTGTAGCTATTGCAGTGAGAGCATTAAAAAACAAACAGGTAAAAAAAATAATACTTACCCGCCCCGCCGTAGAAGCCGGTGAAAATCTTGGATTTCTTCCAGGTGATCTAAAAGAAAAAATAGACCCCTACCTAAGACCATTATACGATGCGCTTGACGACATGATACCTGCGGATAAACTGGGATATTATATGACTACGCGCACAATAGAGATAGCGCCTTTAGCATATATGCGTGGCCGTACTCTTGATAATGCTTTTATCATATTGGATGAAGCGCAAAATGCAACAGACCTGCAGTTAAAAATGTTTTTAACAAGAATCGGCGCAAATGCCAAAGCAATCATAACCGGCGATATTACACAAATAGATCTTCCGCCTAAAGTAAAAAGCGGACTTGAAAAATCTGTGAGGATACTTGCAAATATTGAGGGTATCGGCCACGTGGTACTCGATGAAGAGGATGTGGTAAGACACAAATTAGTAAAGGCCATTATCAGAGCTTATGATAAAGAAAAATTAAAAGAGCTGGAAGATCTCAAATAAAATTTTCAGAAAGAAATTCGTGATAATTCGCGTAACCTGTCTGCCGAAGAGCCTGCCTGTCCGGTAGGCAGGGCAGGTTCATGACCTTCTTTCTCTGGACTTTTTTCGGTTGTTATCGGATTGAAATGCACTTAAAATTTAATCTAAACTTCAATAAATAAAATTTACATTTGTTTATTACTAAAAAAAATATTTATGAAGAAATTAATATTATTATCAATTACTGCATCTTTAATGCTAATATCAGGTTGCCAGTCAGGTGGC
The DNA here is from genome assembly GCA_035693085.1 of Hanamia sp. Classification (GTDB taxonomy): domain Bacteria; phylum Bacteroidota; class Bacteroidia; order Chitinophagales; family Chitinophagaceae; genus Ginsengibacter. Next base: position 1,245 of record DASSHD010000114.1, read on the forward strand.
TCTGGAAATCCAAAAGAAATCCTCAGCAGTTTTTTTAGCGCACTTGCAAAGAAAGATGTTACTTCTGCAAAAAAATATGCTACTAAGGACAGCGATGGGATGTTAAGCATGATGGAGATGGGGATGAAGATGAGCAACAACATGCAAAACGATCATGAGGATAAGATGCTTGAAATGTTACAAAACGTTCAAATGGGAGAACCGGAAATTAAAGGAGATGAGGCTACAGTGCCTGTTACAGACAAAAAATCTGGTGAAGTCACTAATTTTCTTTTAAAGAAAGAAAACGGCGATTGGAAAGTTGCTTTTGATATGGCTACTCTCTCAAACATGGCCACTCAAAAAATGAAAGATCATGGAATGGACATGGGAAATATGAACATGGATAGTCTCAATGCTGCGATGCCGGATATGAAAGATAAGATGGAACAGGCGCAAAAAATGATGGATAGCGCAAAAAAAATGATGGATAAAAATGATAAATAATTTTTTGATTATATTTTAAAAAAACACCTCTTTCGGGGTGTTTTTTTATTTACTAATGAAAGATATTTACCTTCAATTTTTAAAATGAACAAAATGAAAAGAATCCTTATCCTACTGACAGTTTTTACGATCATTATTTATGCATGTAACAATTCAGGGAGTGTTGATAGAAGTGATCCCTTGATATCCGGCCGCGGATTTATTGAAGCGTCTTTGAAAGGAGATTATTTAAAAGCAAAAAATTATTTACTGGAAGACAGCACCAATATGGAATATTTTGAAGGGCTAAAAGATTTCAACAGTAAAATGAGTCGCGAAGACCGGCAAGGGTATTCTGAAGCAAACATTATCATAGATTCTTCTATAGCCAAATCAGACTCAGTAAACATTATCTATTACACCAACACTTATAAAAATAAGCCTACAAAATTAAAAATGGTAAAGCATAATAATGAATGGTTGGTTGATTTTAAATATACATTCAGCGATAACTGATATCTTGTAATCGTGAGTAGTGAATCGTGAACAACTGCACAAAAACCAGCCGTTAGGAAATTCTGGAATACCCTAAATGAGAAACATTAAAAATTATTCACGAAAAAAATAAAATAAACTTATGTACGTTCTACATCCGTGGCATGTAACCAATTATTGTAAGCAAGCCAATCAGGATTTTAAGGGAAAAGAAATTGTCTTTGAAATCATTAATAAGTTCATCCAATTTTTTAAGAAGAAATACTATCCGTAATATGAAAAAAATTTTAGTAGCAGGTATTCTTTTAATCGCAGTTTCCTGTAAAAAAGAAAGTGTATCTTCTCAAGTACCAACAAAGCCGCCTGTTGTTCTCAAATGCGGAACTATTTTAAATACTCCGATATTGGATAGTTTCGTGTATCCTACCTATTATCTTACTGCAAATGTTGCTTTCCCTGATGGAACAGCGTTAATGCATTTCCACGATAATGTGACCGGAAATCATGACGGATCATGGTTCATTTCAAAGTACGATAAGGATAGTACTTTATGCATTACTCCATAAAAACAGTAAAGCAATAAATAACTCTAATTTTCATTTTCAATTACTCTGCAGCATATACAAAGTCGAAACTTTGCAGTAAAGCAAATAATAAATGGACTTCCATTTTCTTATGAATACAAGTATAAGAAATCAATGGCTGCTCTTTGCAGCAAACAAACAAATATCCGGAGTTCTTATTTTCAATAAAGTAATAAAGAGTGTTGCTCTATTTAAATAAAAGTAAATGCAATCCAAGGATATTATAAATTAAAACATTTAATAAAACGGTATCATTTATCTCAATTAAAAAACAAAATAAATTCTACTTCCTTTCCCCAATAGAAAACGCCTTCATCTTACTATCATTGATCGCGGCTAAAAGTATTTTTCTTTTTTTTACTGAAATTAATTTCAAGTCTCTTACATCCCCGTCAATTATCAAACCGCTTGATACAGGAGTTACCGGAGTAAAATCCCCTTTGCCATTTCCGGTTAAAAGCAATCCATAAGAAGCGTCATATCGGCCAGGGTTTACATTTGCCTGGTATTCATTTCCTGCCAAAATAATATCGGTATTTCCATCTCCGTTTACATCAGTGCAAACGATAGAATTAACAGGAGCAATCTGGGCAATCATAGGGAAGG
>DASSHD010000115.1:0-14441 GCA_035693085.1 Hanamia sp.
CTCTCCATAGCGCTCTATTTCTCTCTGATACGTATCCAATTGCACATTCCATACGATACGGTTAACAGAAAAAGGATGAAGTAAATCATATACACATTTTATTGCAATCGCAAAGTATTTCTTGTTTATGTTATTAACCAATTGCAATCTAAAACGGATATGATAGTGAGGATCTGTATAACGAATAAAAAAAGCTTTTCTTATCACTTTATTTTCTAAAAGCGAATGAATTGCAGGCTTCACCACACTTAATAAAATTTCATCTGAAAATGTTGAACCGCAATAAATCTTAAAATAAATCCATTCGCTACCTGGCTCAAAAGCTCGTTGTACTTCATTATAGGCTGCTAATTTTCTTAAAGGCCTGTTCATGAGCATATCCTTTTTTGCCAGGGGTAAAATAAATTGATGGATGGATGGCTTATCTGCTTCAAGGTTCCCTGATGGATTATCATAAAGCCACTCAATTAGTTTTACGGAATTACGGGATTTTATTTCTTCTATTAATATTTCCAAATAACTATCATTTGAAGTATCAATAAATAATTCATTATCGCCTTCCGCAAAGCAAACAAATTTTGAAACATTCCACTTTTTAAGATAGATCCGAAGTTGTTCTATAGAATTGGGCGAATCTATAATTATTCTGATATCACTTTTATACAAAAACCAGCTTGCCCTGTGTAAGATAATATTCTTATAAACTATACGTGGCAAAAAGCGTTTCTTTGCCGCGAAATCGCCCCAATTGATTTCCAATCCCAATGTCCCCTGGTTTTGAATAGAAGCTAAAAATTTATAAACAGGTACCGTACTGGAAAAATAATTGTGGGCATTTGAAAGCCTTGGAATAATACGTTTATTTAACTTCTTCGATCTAAGAATAATTTCATTTCCCTGAATTGATACAAGGATATCATTAATTGGTATTTGCTTTTCTCCATTCACACCGGAACATGCGAGAATTGGTATTTCACAGTCAGTGAAAACGGGCCTCCGGGCAATATTCCCAAGCCTTCCTTCGGGTATAAATATAATTTCAGCAAAAATAACATCCCCGGTGTTTTGCTGATCTGTGTCTGCCAATTCTCTACAAAATTCTTCTATTTTTCCATCTAAATAAGCAAACCTGCCCAATAGTGCATTTGAATGAGCTCCTCCAACGCTTTCGAGTAAAATTTTTCCTGAAGGAAGTAATCTTCCCATTACAGAAAATGTATTTGGAAGAGTGGAAGATTTATCCTCAAGGCCCTTTAATTCTTCATCCTGCAGTTCAATATCTTCTTTTACAAACTGTATATTTAACGCATCTGTTTTATCCTGTAGTTCAGTCTGGTAATTTCCAGTCCCGGATTCCGCTTTACTATCAGCCATATCTACCTTTTCTATTAAAGAATTAAACAGAGCATCTCCAATTTTTTCCTGTGGAGGAAATCCAATACCAAATTCAGGGTCCAGCGCTTCGGATAATGGAATTTCCTGTGTTTCATATTTTTCCCGGAAAAGTTTTATAAACTGCTTTTTAAGTTGTTTATAAGTGGTAGAATTATTATTGGCAAGTTTTCCTAAAATTAAAACTCCCTTTTTTATATCTCTTATATTATCCCCCGGAAAAAAAATGTGTTCTTTAAATGATTCTTTTAAGTCGGCTTGAAAAATATGATCTTGAAAATCTTCAATTCCGCATTCCGTCAACAATAATTTCAAATCATTTATTTCTTCCAATGGCAAAACCCCTATCGGTAATTCTTTAAATTGAATTAAAATATTTTCGATGGATAAAAAAAGATCGAGATATTTTTTTGCTGCATGAACACCCGCTTGTTCCAGGCGATTCAATACACTTATAAATCTGCTTAACTCGTCCTCAATAGTCAATCCTAATTGAAGTTCACTAACTAAAAATTGTGATCTTATAAGTTCATTGATGAAATCATTGAATTCTTCATAAGAAGTATCTTCTTCTGTCAACTCATAAATGTCATTCAGTGATATCAGCCTATCTCTTCCTAATACGATTAACTGTTCCAAAATAACTGTATGTTCCAGTGCACTTAATTGATAATTACATTTCCCGTTTTCAATAATAGTTTCCGTAAATCGAAATTGACCGGGAATATTGTAAAGAGAATTATTAATTGAATAAAGTAAGTAAGGATAAATTGCAGGATCCGATTCTATTTGAGATTTTATATTTTGCAATAAGCCCATGTCTATGCGCACCTTTCGCTCTATTTCTCTTTTTTGATTCACCTCATGAGAGCCGGGTGTTGCTATGCCGGTTGAAGCATAGATACCGTAAGGCGTGCATCTGGTACTTGCCCTGATGAGGTATTTTTTCAACGTCTGCATCAACTTATTTTCTTTAGCACTTTTGATACTACCTTCTTTAAATTTTAAAGTAGCATTAAACAACTGGGGAGAACTCCAATATAAAGCTTCTAAAAAAACAGGATCCTCAAGTTTTAAACGAACAAAGTCTTCTAAATCTCTTGTCTCATTATTTTTTTCAAAAAGTTCTATGTAAGAATAGAGTGGAGTGCGAATGATGACTTTTCCAAAGTCTTTGAACATTGGTTCCATTTTAATAATAATTTATATGAATAATTGGATTCTTTAAACAAAAGTAAATTACTACACTTTTTAAACCATTCAAAAAAAAATAAACTTTTGAGAATTAAAACTATCGCAATCTTTAAACCTTAAGATTGGACCAAAATGCATTTAGTTAAGCTGCTTTACTTAGAATGCCTGAAATAAATAGTTGCTACTGGCCGGGGTCCCTTCACGGGGACAAGTACAACAAGAGGAAGTTAGAAGTTGCTATTTTCGTTTAAGCCTTGCTGTTGTAATTTTAAAAAAAAGGGATTACGGGTATTTGTTAGTTCACTGGAAATTCATTTGCTTTATATTCAGAATAATAGGAATACGGGTGAAAACTGAAACCGAAATTTTTATTTACGGAAAAGTTGCTCCTTTCCGAATTACACCAATCAATCCTACGCAGGTAAGCAAAAGAAAATAATTGGCGAAAGATATAATATAGGCAAAGAATGGGTAAAAGGAAGTATGGTTTGATTTGAAAAATAGATTTTGAGATCTATTCACACTGGTAGCTTAATTAGTAAATGGCCGCCGGAGCTCTTTTTTGCATTTCCTGATTTATGAAATTGATCTTGCCATCATTTTCTAAAATAATACTTGCAGAAAAATCTTCTAAAATTTCCAGCTTGTGTTGCTCATGTGCTTTTATTAACAGAGTTTCATTTTGAAATATATCAGCAATTCTATCAGAAAAAGTAATGAGGCCTTTTCCTTTTCTGCAAATAATAAATGCATCAGAAGTAGCTTCGTGCAAAGGCATCTTTTCTCCTACATTTAGTGCAACATTGAGCACTTTATATTTATCGCAACTATAAACTTCTCTCATTTCCATAAATAATATTTTTAGAATTCAAAGGTATAAAATTGATTTCAATAAAAGTATTTAATTACTTTTATTATTAACTGATGACTTACGAAATGAGTAATTTATTTTTTGGAAAAAATATTATAATAATAAAAGCTCTTGATTACAGTAAACAAAGGAATAACAGAAATTTCTATTTCAACTTATGCTACAATAAGGCTTTATAAAGATCTTAAATCAGAAAGATAATTTAGAACAGTAAGCAAACAAATAATTGAAATTCTTATTCACTAATTCGAAAATTACTTTTCTTAGCAATTTCTCTTGCGGCAATCCAGCCGCTTGTCCATGCATGTTGAAAATTAAATCCTCCCGTGATGCCATCTACATCTAAAATTTCTCCGGCAAAAAAAAGATTGGAAACGATTTTACTTTGCATGGTGTTGGCATCTATTTCATTTAACTTAATTCCGCCGGCTGTTACAAATTCTTCTTTAAAAGTAGTTTTCCCTCTTACATTAAATTGATTAGAGCAAAGTTGTTTTGACAATTGATTCTGTTGTTTTGCAGGAAGGTCAGCCCATCTTATTTCTGTGTTAATTCCACATTGCCCAAGTTGATATTCCCATAGCCTTTGCGGAAGTCCAAAAGGATTTTTATTAATTATCTTTTTAGATGCGAGTTCATGTCTTATCAATTTTAATTTTTTTAGAAGAGAATTTTCATGATAATCTTTAAGCCAGTTTATCGAAATTAGGAAATCATAATTCTTATTAAAAAGTTCTTTTGCTGCAAATGCCGATAATTTTAAAACTGCGGGGCCACTGAATCCCCAATGTGTAATCAATATCGGACCACTCTGGAAGAATTTCGTTCCTATAATTTTAATATCAACATTTTCGACCGAAATGCCCATCAATTCGGAAACTGGATTTTTGGGTACATTAAATGTAAATAAAGATGGAACAGGACTTTCAAAGCTATGTCCCAAAGAGGTGATCCATTTATATTGGTCAGCTTTATGGAAGCCGCCACAAGCGATACAGACAAAATCAGCTTCCAAAATTGATCCGTCTTTACCCATTAATTGAAAATGATTTTTATTTTCTTCAAAAGTTTTTTTCTCAATCTTTACTATTTCCCTATTCATTAAAATAGTTACATTATTTTTATTAGCTTCCTGTAAAAGGCAATTAATAATGGTTTCAGAAGAATTACTTTCGGGAAACATTCTTCCATCCGATTCTGTTTTTAATTTTACATTTCTTTTCTCAAACCATTCAATAGTATCTGCGGTAAAAAAATGATGGAATGCCTGCTTCAAAAATTTTTCACCACGGGGATATTTTTTTATCATTTCTGCAATGCTGAAGCAGGCATGAGTAACATTGCAGCGGCCACCGCCACTCACTCTTACTTTGCTTAATAATTTATTGGATTTTTCAATTATAAAAACTTCCAGTTCCCGATTTTGCGATGCGGCATTTACCGCACAGAAAAAGCCTGCTGCTCCGCCCCCGATAACAACTAATTTTTTCTTTTCCATGAGTAAATTAAATAAGAGAGTTGCGCATCAAATAGAATTGGCAAAATATAATCCGGGGATAGAATAAATGGTAATAAAAAATAAAAAAGAATTCCTGTCCGTCAGGCAGGTTCGTGGCTTTTACTCTCAAATTCTAATAATCTGAACACAAATTTTCGTTTGCTTTTTCAGCAGCTTCAATTGCTGCAAACGAAGAAAGAATATCTGCTTTCCCTTTTCTTACACACACTGTGTGTTCATAATGTGCTGCAGGCATACCATCGGCTGTCCGCACAGTCCAACGATCTTTATCTGTATAGACTTCCTTAGTACCAAGATTGATCATCGGTTCAATTGCAATCACAAGGCCATCTTTTAATTTATTTCCTTTTCCTCTTTTGCCATAATTAGGAACTTGCGGATCTTCGTGTAGTTCTTTACCAAGCCCATGCCCTACTAATTCACGCACTACGCCGTAGCCATAGCTTTCTGTATATTCCTGAACGGCATAAGAAATATCACCAATCCTGTTTCCGACTACTGCTTTTTCAATTCCTTTATAAAGTGATTCTTTAGTAACACGCATTAATTGTTTTACTTCGTCTTTTATATTGCCTATTGCAAATGTATAAGCGCTATCGCCATGATATCCTCTTTTAAGAGCGCCACAATCAATTGTAATTATATCGCCCTCCTTCAATTCATCTTTTGTTGGGAAACCATGCACCACAGCATCATTCACGGAGATGCAACATGCATAAGGAAATCCATGATAATGTTTAAAATTTGGTACTGCACCATGATCCATAATATATTCATCAGCTTTATCATTGATTTGTAAAGTGGAAATACCAGGCTTGAGTAAAGAAGCGACATAAGCAATGGCATCATTTACCAAAATACAACTTTGGCGAATTAATTCTACTTCCGCATTCGATTTATAAATTATCATCTTTGTAAATTTGAAAACCCCGGCATAGCACAGCCGGGGTTTGAAAATTATTTTTGTTTGAATTAATTAATTAAATTCCTCCGGTAACACCAGGTGCTGAAGTAGTTTGTCGTCCCTGTATGCGACCACTGCTCATTAATCCATCATATTGGCGCATGAGTAATTGAGTTTCTATTTGTTGCAAAGTATCTAATACAACTGCCACCATGATCAATAATGAGGTACCTCCATAAAATGTGGCAAACCCTTGTGTAACTCCTAATATTTGCATAATACCTGGCAAAATACCTACAATAGCCAATAACACAGAGCCGGGTAACGTAATTCTATCCATAATAGTACCAATATAATCGGTAGTAGGTTGTCCAGGTTTTACGCCCGGTATAAACCCATTGTTTCTCTTAAGATCATCCGACATTTGCTTGGGATTAAAAATAAGGGAAGTATAAACGAATGTAAAACCTATAGTCATAATTCCATAGACAAGCATATAAACTCCATTAGTTGGGTCTGTGAAATAAGATGCCCAATTTTTCCCTGTAGTCTGGAAACCTGCGAAGATAGTTGGTAAAAACATGATTGCCTGTGCAAAGATGATGGGCATTACTCCGGCAGCGTTTACCTTTAAAGGTAGAAATTGTCTTGCTCCTCCAAACTGCCTGTTGCCCACGATTTGTTTTGCATAATTTACAGGCACTTTTCTTACTCCCTGTACCAATACAATCAGTCCTAAAATAACAGCAATAAACGCAGCAATTTCAATAAGGAATATTAATAATCCTCCACCACCATGAGTTTGTTTTGCTGTAAATTCCTGCATGAAAGATTGTGGAAGTCGTGCCAGAATTCCGATCATGATAATTAATGAAGTACCGTTTCCCAGCCCTTTGTCCGTTATCTTTTCTCCCAGCCACATTACAAACATAGTACCGGCGGTAAGAAGAAAAACAGTAGATACCCAGAAAAAAGGCCTGTACGCCTCGAGTAAGGCAGCCCCACTTGAAGATTCTAAGAATCCAATATATGCAGCAGCCTGAAATGCAGTAACGATAACGGTAAGATAACGTGTCCACTGATTAATTTTTTTCTGGCCGCTTTCGCCTTCTTTCTGAATTTTTGAAATTTGCGGAACAAGCACTGTTACCAACTGCATAAAAATGGAGGCGGAAATGTAAGGCATAATTCCTAATGCGAAAATAGACGCCTTGGCAAATGCGCCACCCACAAAAGCATCTAAAAGCCCAAGCATACCGCCTTGCGCGCTGTTTGCCAGGTTAGAAAGTTTATTAGGATCTATTCCGGGAAGAACAATGAAAGAACCTACTCTGTAAACCAAAATGAGCGTCAAAGTAACTATGATTTTATTTCTTAGTTCTTCAATCGTCCAAATGTTTTTTAATGTGGTGATGAATTTCTTCACAGAATTATAAAGATTTAATTATTTACAATCATAAGCGGTTGCAAATATCAATTAATTATTTTATTATTTCTACAGAACCTCCGGCAGCTTCAATTGCTCCTTTGGCTTTTTCACTTACCCCGTTAACTTTGAAAGTAATTTTTGCTTTCAATACACCATTTCCCAAAATTTTCACGCGATCATTCTGACTGATCAAATTATTGATATAAAGATTTTCGAGATTAAATTCTTTGATCTCATGCTTTTCTATCAATTGATCTATTTGTCCCAGATTAAAGACCTTATATTCAATACGGTCATTATTTTTAAAACCACGTTTTGGTATTCTTCTTTGAATAGGCATCTGGCCACCTTCATGCGCCATTTTTATTTTATAACCTGCACGGCTTTGGCCGCCTTTATTACCTTTCGTAGAGGTTCCACCTTTGCCAGATGCTTCACCTCGGCCTAATCTTTTTATCTTATGCGTTGCGCCTTTTGCCGGCCTTAAATTTTGTAATTGCATTGTACTTTTTTTTGAACTTAACGCCCCAGGTACCCGGAGCTCGCTTTATATATTTATTTAAAAAATTATGCCAGTTCTTCCACTTTTATCAAATGGTTTACTTTTTTTACCATACCCAAAATTTGTGGAGTTGCTTCTACTTCTTTTGATGCATGCATTTTATTAAGCCCCAAAGCTTTTAATGTAAGCTTCTGACGCTCCGGACGGTCAATACCACTTTTAACTTGTGTAATTTTAATCTTTTTCATAATTCTTGGTTCTTGCTTTTTGTTTCTTGAATCTTCCCCCACTTTATCCGTTAAACACTTTTTTCAAAGAAAGGTTTCTAGTTTTAGCTACTGCTGTAGGTTCTCTCAACATTGACAGGGCTTTTACAGTTGCTTTCACCACATTGTGAGGATTTGCCGAACCGAGAGACTTTGCCAATACATCTGTAATTCCGGCACTTTCCAAAACCGCTCTCATACTTCCTCCTGCTATTACACCCGTACCTTGTGCTGCGGGCTTAATAAGAACTTTTGCAGCGCCATCTTTACACCATTGTTCGTGGGGAATAGTTCCATGCAAAATAGGAACCCGAAGAAGATTCTTTTTCGCGTCATCTATTCCTTTCAGAATCGCTTCCTGAACTTCCTTCGCTTTGCCCAGCCCATGACCCACAACTCCATTCTCATTACCAACTACTACTATTGCCGAAAAGCTAAATGCCCTTCCACCTTTGGTAGTTTTTACAACACGGTTGATAGATACCACTTTCTCTTTTAGTTCAAGATCAGCGCCTTTTATTCTTTGTGTATTTGATTTCAACATTATAACTGTTTATAATTTTTATCTTTTGAACCTGAATTTTAATTAAGGTTTTTATTAAAATACTAAACCACCTTCCCGTGCACCTTCTGCCACTGCTTTTATACGTCCATGATATAAATAACCACTACGATCAAAAACAACATCTGTTATTCCAAGTTCTTTTGATTTTCTAGCTATCGCTTCACCTACCAATTTGCTGGCCGCTACTTTATTTCCTTTCTGTGTAGAAATATCTTTTTGGCGTGAAGAAGCAGATGCAATAGTATTTCCATTAGCATCATCTATCAATTGAACATAAATATCTTTATTACTTCTGAAAACACTAAGGCGCGGCTTTGAAGCCGATCCGCTTATTTTTTTACGGATGCGGTATCTTATCTTTTGACGGGCGTTTACTTTTGAGTTCATTTTGTTCTGTTTTATATTCCGATACTGCCGGAAAAATTTATTTTATCGTCATCAGAAAAATCCTGATTAGAAATCTTAATTATTTATTCGTTTGCTGGTTATGTCTTGTCCCGAACATTCAACCTTCAACCTTCAACATTCAACCTTCAACATTCAACCTTCAACATTCAACTTTCAACTTTTTTCAACTTTCAACTTTTTTCAACTTTCAACCTTTATTTGCCTGCTGCTTTACCTGCTTTCCTCCTCAACACTTCTCCTTCAAATTTCACACCCTTTCCTTTGTAAGGTTCAGGCTTACGCAAGCTTCTGATCTTGGCGGCCACCTGCCCTAGCAATTGCTTATCTACACTGGTCAAAACCACTTTTGGATTTTTCCCTTTCTCCTGACCTGTGGTTACTTTAATTTCTTTTGGTATTTCCACAACGATATTGTGGGAATATCCTAACGAAAGATCCAGAAGGTTTCCCTGGTTAGAAGCTTTAAAACCAACTCCCACCAATTCTAATGTTTTTGTATATCCATCAGTAACTCCTATTACCATATTGTTTACCAGAGCACGATATAATCCATGTAATGCTTTATGCCTGATCTGATCTGTAGGACGCTCAAATTTTATTTTATCATCTTTTACTTCTACTTTAATATCGGGATCTATGGCTTGTTTCAATTCGCCTTTAGGTCCTTTTACAGTAATCACATTACCTGCGCCTACACTTACACTTACGCCTTTGGTAATTGTAACGGGATTTTTTCCAATTCTTGACATAGCCGGTTTTTATTTTTATTTTTAATCTGGCAGTGTTCAGCCACGACTAAGGCTTAATTATCTTACCAATTTATTTATTTTTATTCGAGCTTCTCAAAACATATCGTATCGCAAAGAATAAAACCAAAAATATAATTATTACTCTTACGACAGAATTCATATAGTGTTAATATATGTTACACAATACTTCTCCGCCCACTTTTTGGGCCTTTGCTTCTTTATCAGTCATTACACCTTTAGAAGTGGAAATAATAGAAATTCCCAATCCATTTTTTACCCTTTTAAAATCCTGCGGTTTTGAATAAGTGCGCAACCCGGGGCGGCTCACTCTTTCAAGACTTTGTATTGCTGGAATTTTAGATTGCGGGTCGTATTTCAATGCTATTTTAATAACACCTTGCTTTTTATCATCTTCAAATTTATACTTCAGGATATATCCCTGGGTGTATAAGATTTCAGTAATGCGTTTCTTTAAATTACTCGCCGGAATTTCCACGATTCTGTGACTTGCCATTTGAGCATTTCTAATTCTTGTTAAATAATCTGCTATAGGATCAGTAACCATTGTTTATTTTTATTTGTTATTTCTATTTTTAATTACAATGCGATATCCGCTTTAAGCTTTCAGCTTCCAGCATTTTTACCAACTTGCTTTTTTTACACCTGGAATTTTGCCTTCCAAAGCCATATCACGGAAAATATTTCTTGAAATTCCAAAATGCCTGAGATATCCTCTTGGACGGCCTGTAAGCTGACAACGATTTTTCAAACGTACTGGAGATGCATTCTTTGGAAGAAGATCCAATGCTCTATAATCTCCGGCTTCTTTTAATGCCTTCCTTTTTTCGGCATACTTTTCCACCATTTTTTCACGTTTCTTTTGGCGTGCTTTTACTGACTCTTTTGCCATAATTTTTTTTCTATTTTAATCCAGGTACGTAATATTTACGCTTCTTTTTTTACATTTTTAAAAGGCATCCCCAGTTCTTTCAGCAATTCAAATGCTTCTTCATTGGTTTTTGCAGTTGTTACAAAAGTGATATCAAGGCCTGTAATTTTATTTACCTTATCAATATCTATTTCCGGGAAAATGATTTGTTCAGTTACTCCTAAAGTATAATTACCTCTGCCATCAAAGGACTTGTCGCTGATTCCTCTAAAATCACGAACACGTGGTAATGATACAGAAACCAATCTATCAAGAAACTCATACATATTTACACCACGCAAAGTAACCTTGGCGCCAATCGGCATATTTTTACGCAGCTTAAAGTTAGAAATGTCTTTCTTAGACATAGTAGCTACTGCTTTCTGGCCGCTAATGGTAGTTAACTCTTCAATAGAAATATCTATCAATTTTTTATCTGCAACGGCTCCGTTTACACCGCGGTTAATACAAACTTTGGTAAGTTTAGGCGCCTGCATTACAGTTTTGTAAGCAAACTTTTTCATTAGCGCAGGTACCACTTCTTTATGGTATTTTTCCGCCAGTCTCGGAGTATATTTATCGGTACTCATTATTTAATTACCTCCCCTGATTTTTTTGCTGTTCTGACTAATTTTCCGTCTTCTCTTGTTCTGCTGATCTTAGAATGAGAATGAGATTTAGAATCCCAAAGCATTACATTGGAAATAGCGATCGGCGCTTCCACTTTTATTATTCCACCCCTTGTATTCTGAGCAGAAGGTTTAGTATGCTTGGTAACAAAATTTGCACCTTCTACCAGCACACGATTCTTTTCTGTTATTACTTCCAGCACTTTACGGGGTTTTTTAAGATTTTTATCATCACCTGTGATAATCACTACTGAATCGCCTTTTTTTATGTTGAACTTTGGTTTAAATCTTGTCTTCATTTTTGACAAATATTTGTCTTGATTAATTACTTATTAAATACCCTGTTTTTTTAGGGGTGCAAAGATACAATTTATAATTACAATACTTCGGGCGCAAGGGAAATGATTTTCATATATCCTTTGTCGCGTAACTCACGGGCAACAGGCCCGAAAATCCTTGTTCCTCTTGGCTCATCAGATGCATTTAAAAGTACCACAGCGTTATCGTCAAACCTTATATAAGAACCATCTTTACGACGAAGCTTATTTTTAGTACGGACAATAACCGCTTTGCTCACCGTTCCTTTTTTTATTCCACCTGAAGGAATGGCATCTTTTACAGTCACTACTATTTTATCTCCCACATGCGCATAATCCTGGCCTGAATTTCCCAGAACTCTTATACACAACACTTCCTTTGCTCCACTATTATCTGCTACACTTAGCCTGCTTTCTTGCTGTATCATTTTATTTAGCTTTTTGCCTTTAGCTTTTAGCTTTTGGCTGATTAAACTTATATTTTAAATTTCTCCCGCTAATAGCTTACAGCTAATAGCCAATAGCTTTTTTTATTTTACTTTTTCTACAACCTCTATCAGTCTCCATCTCTTGGTTTTACTCAATGGCTTTGTTTCCATAATTTTCACCAGGTCTCCGATATTACACTCATTCTTTTCATCATGAGCATGGAATCCGGTAGTCTTTTTTACAAACTTTCCATAAAGAGGATGTTTTACTTTCCTTTCTACTTTTACAGTGATTGTTTTATCCATTTTGTTACTGGAAACCACTCCAACTCTTACTTTTCTTAAATTTCTTTCGGACATTTTATTATTTTTTAGGATTTAGCGCCTAATTGTTTTTTTCTTAATTCAGTCTTTGTACGCGCCAGGTCCTTTCTTACATCACGTATTGACATAGGATTTTCCAAAGGAGAAACTGAATGAGCAAATTTTAATTTTTTAATCCGTAATTCATCTTCTACAATCCTTGATTTAAGATCCTGCTCATTCATGCTTTTCAGGCTATTTACGAAATCATTTCTGTTTGACATTGTTTTATTTTGTTTAATTAACTAATCAGCTAATTGGCTACGTAATCTCTGCTTATTACAAATTTTGTTTGAATGGGAAGCTTTTGTGCGGCTAATTCAAAAGCTTCTTTCGCCACCTGTATGGGAACTCCATCAACTTCAAAAAGTATTCTTCCCGGCTGTACTACGGCGGCCCATCCCTCCGGATTACCCTTACCTTTACCCATTCTCACTTCAGCAGGTTTTTTAGAAATTGCTTTGTCCGGGAAAATCCTGATCCACACATTTCCTTCACGCTTCATGTGACGGGTTAATGCCTGTCTTGCAGATTCTATTTGCCTGCTGGTTAACCACACGGAATCAAGCGATTTTAAACCAAATGTTCCGAAGGCAATAGTATCACCACGCTTTGTATTACCTTTCATACGGCCTTTCTGCATCTTTCTGTGCTTCGATCTTTTTGGCTGTAACATAATTGTCGTTATTTGTTTGTTTACTGCAGTAAACTTTTTCTAAAATATTATTCTTAATTAAAACTCTTAATGATTATCTTCTTCCGCCGCCTCTTCTATCTCCACCACCTCTTCTATCTCCTCTGTCTCCACCCCCTCTTCTATCCCCAAATCCGCCTCCTCTCCTATCTCCATGAGCACCGTGCATTTCGTGATCGCCTTTGCCACCACCTGCAATAATATTAGGATTCAAATCTCTTTTAGCTAAAACTTCTCCTTTACATATCCATACTTTTATGCCAATCTTTCCATATACTGTCTGCGCAAATATGCTGGCATAATCTATATCCATTCTCAAAGTATGCAATGGCGTACGGCCTTGTTTTATTTCTTCACTTCGTGCAATTTCTGCTCCACCCAAACGGCCACCTACTCTCACTTTTATTCCCTCTGCACCCATTCTCAATGCAGAAGCTATTGACATCTTAATAGCTCTTTTATAATTGATACGGTTTTCAATTTGCTTTGCAATGGTATCAGCTACTATGGCAGCATCCAATTCGGGGCGGCGTATTTCAAGAATATTGATCTGTACATCATCTTTGCCGGTAAGTTTCTTCAATTCTTCTTTGATACGGTCCACTTCTCCACCACCTTTCCCGATTATAATTCCAGGTTTGGAAGTGTGAATAGTTACAATCAATTTATTCAAAGTGCGCTCGATAACAATTTTTGCTATTCCGCCTTTATTGATACGTGCATTCAGATAATTCCTGATCTTATCATCTTCAATCAATTTTTTACCATAATCTTTTGGACTTGCAAACCAGTTGCTGTCCCAGCCACGGATGATTCCTAACCTCATTCCAATCGGATTTGTTTTTTGACCCATTATTCGGTTTTTATTTTGTTGATTTTTTTTCTGTTGTTTTCTTTGTTACTTTCTTTTCAGCTTTCTCGGTTGAACCAGCTTTGGCGGTTGTCTTTTTTGCAGCAACTTTCTTTGGTTTTGCTTCAGATGCTTTTTTTGTAGCTACATTTTCGGCAACCGGCACTGACTCTTCTTTAGCTTTCTTTGGAGACGTTGGTTCGCCACTCTTTGTGCTGTCAACAATAATGGTAACATGGTTGCTGCGCTTCCTGATACGGTAGCCACGACCTTGAGGAGCGGGACGCATTCTTCTTATCACTCTTCCGCAATCCACCATAATTGTTTTTACAACCAGGCCGGCATCTTCAACCTTTTCATCACTATTTTTTTGTTCCCAGTTATTGATCGCGCTCTTTAATAACTTATACATTGGAACGGCAGGGTGTTTCGG